>NZ_JBGTZC010000039.1:0-17919 GCF_041807725.1 Streptococcus sp. E17BB | reverse complement strand
GTCAGCGATATCGAAGAGTTGCTGGTTGGCACCCGCTACGAGTATGCGGATGTCTTGGCCAAACTCCAAACCATCGACACGAGCCACTACTTCTCACGCATGACGACAGAAGAAGTTGCTAAAGCCATTGTGGCGTAAAAAAGAGGATAAAAAAGAGTGCTCAAACAAGCCTAGTAGAAGACCAAAGGTTCTTGCTAGGCTTTTTGCGTACATTAGCGAAAGAGAATGGTGTCGTTTCGCAACTATTTCCTATAGCAGAAAAAGGCAAAAAAACAGTTACAAAACTTTACAAAAGCTTAAAAAAGAAGTAGAATGACTCTGTATGTAAGTTTTGCCATGTCTAAAAAAGGCATGATGCTGTAGATGGAGAAAATATAATGAAAAAACGCATGAGAAAATGGCTGAATACGGCGATGCTAGGAGTATTGCTGACCAATAGCATCCTAGGACCTGTCGTACAGGCAGTCGATATCTCGATGACTTCTACTACAGAGACGAGTAGCTTGAGTACAACAGAGCCAAGCGGGGAAAATACCTCGGCCACGACGACAGCTCCAGTCTCACAAGGACAAGATTCTGAGACGCCATCGACAAGTGCAGATTCGTCGACATCGTCGACCACAAGCACGCAGCCAGAAGAGCCAGCGGCCACACCCGAAGAAGAGGAACCTCTAGTCGTTACACCAACAACCCCTCTCACAGAGGCAAAGGAAACGACGGCTGAAACACTGGCTAAGCAAGCCATTCCGCAGGCTTTCTCTGCCGTCATGCTCCGGGTTGCTGCACTTCCACCGTCGGAAGGAGATGGGACCAAGATTGAGACCATCAAGCTCGAATGGCTGACAGCGGACACGACAGACGACAGCAAGGCAGAAAACCTCTTCCAAAAGTGGGAGGATAACAAGACCAAAAATGTTCGCCTACGCGTGTCTTACTCTCTATCAGGAGACGAGGACTATGAGCCGGGTGTGATTCAGATTCGGGTGCCTAAGACCGTCTTTGAGACACGGGAGGATAATCACATCGGACGCATTACGTGGGCGGTGCCAGAAGCTCCAGATACATCAGGGATCTTCCAGTACTACCTCGACGAAGGGGATAAGTCCGATCCACTTGATGACACCTATGTCTTGACCAATACCCGTAAGCTCTCAGCAGCCTCACAAGGCTACATCGAAGGCACCATTACAGATTTAATTCCGCATGAAATTCGTGACTATGTGACAGGTTATAAAGCTTATGTAGATGCCAATATCCAAGTGACCACTCACCTAGGCAATGCTTTAACCTTGGCCTCCAACCAACTCTCTGCTGAAGTCGATACAGTCTCTATCTTGAGCAGGGCAACTAAGTATGATCGCGGGTGGTATAAGACCTATCCGACTAATTTTCCAGCAGAGCTCAAACCAGCTAGCCCAGATGACTACATCTATGTTTACTGGGATAGCGAAGTATTTGCTCCTGAGAAAAATAACCAGCCAAGTACGGTAAGTTTTACAGATACTATCTCATCAGGTGGAATTGTCTTGGGGTATGACTATGATGGAAAAGTGACCAAGGGAACTGGTACCAACACTATCACAGGAGAAATCGGCAAAGATACCACTGTAAAATGGCCTTCGTACACCAATGCAGAGCGTAGAGAGCGTGTTATCGTCTATACAGCTTATCCAAAGACAGCTTTCCCGGATTTGGAGAATGGCAAGCAGTACCAAGTGACCAATAACATCGTCTATACCCTCACAGATACCGATGATCAGCAAGTATCCAGAGTCAGCGCAACAGCTAGAGAAGAACTCTATGAGCGAGTGGTACAGCCATCCACTACAGCACGCTATTATCTTGGAAAGAATGCCAATCCTTATCGATACGATACAGCTCTCAGTCTCCTCCAAAAAGGTCTGGACGCACAAGTAACCTATCGGATTCACGGTGGCTCTTACGCTTATAGCGATGTCAAAAAGGGAGAGGACGGATCGATTGACTCCTACCGCTTACAGATCAATGATGACAAGGTCTGGCTTCGTCAAAAGAACCCGCTGACCAGTGAGGATTATGAATTTTCACATCTAACCTTCACAGTGCCTAGACTGCAATCCGTACAAAAAGCCACAGATCAACCCTCAGGCTATTATGAAGGACAAGATGGAAGTCTTTTTTATGGAACAGTACCTGTCGGTAGCTTCTACTATGTAGACACAAAAGACGTTGCGCAAGCCCCTGTCTACACGGTCAAAGGAAAAACAGCAACGGGCACCTATCTCACACTAGCAACTGTAGCTTTCGCATCTGGCAAGCCACAGATTGCCCCTCAAAACGGAGCGACAGCAATCGGCAGTCGGTTGGTCTTTCCTGAAGGAATCGTAGACTATCAAGTGGACATGGACGTACAGACACCTGGTTTCCACTATGGCTTTACCGTAGGTGTCAAGCTACACAGTACAGCAGAGATGAGAAAACGGATTGAAGATTTGGTTGAGACCACTTCTGATCCAGCCCTCTATCTGAGCAATCAAGCGCGAGCAGAGGTTCGCACTCACACAGGCACTAGCTTAGGCAAACTCAGTTATACTGGAGAAGCAGTCTTAAAAGGTATTTACCCAGCTGCTGACCTCGATAAGTCTGTAACCTATACTAATGATGTCATTGCACGTACTGTCCGCCTCCGGTACACCTCAACCGCGAATCTCCGCACTGGAGCAACATCAAAGGAAGTCCTTGACCAAGCCATCGCAGAGGGCGCTTACGCAGAAGAAAAAGAGACTACATGGTATGACCTTCTGCCAGTCGGTGTAGTGCCTGATATGACAAGTCTGGCGGGAAGACCAGGTGATGTCATCACAGAAGCGCGTGCGATTGCAAACTATAAAAACACAGGTCGCACTCTTTTGATTGTCAAGATGAAGCTGACACCTCAGTATCACTATCCAACTGATGAGAGTATTCCATATGAACTACGGCAGCGCTATCTCTATGACAGACCACGCTTGAGCTTCTCTGCCAACTACAGCTGGCAAAGTCTGAAAAACTATGGCGCAAACCTAACCAACGTTATTGCCTACGAATCAGCAAATGACAAGCTGGGATTCTTGAAAGATTTTAAAGGCGAACCGGACAATCCCTTGGCAGGGAATAACAGTGAGTCCAAGGCGGCAGTAGGTACAGCAGCCTCTCTCATGACCAATCTCAACCCAGACAGAGATACTCCTAGCTTTATCTATGCATCTGCGTCTGAACAGATTGTTGCAGGTATCTATGCGGTGACATCCTTGATCAAGCAAGTCGATGTCAATAACCAAGGGATCTACACAGACGGTCGGTCTGCGACCCTCCCTCGAAATGTCTATGAGGGAGGCGTCTACCGCTATCATCTCGAGGTAACCAGTGCCGCAGGTGAACGGACAGAAGACATTATCTTTTATGACATCTTGGAGAGTTATACACCGATTGAGACAGATGCTGACAGAGGGGATTTCCAGTGGAAAGGAATTTTCCAAGGAGTAGACATCAGTGACTTTGCGCGCTACGGCGTTACCCCGACCGTCTACTACTCTACAGTGAAAAACCTCCACATCTCAGAAGGAGACCGTGCCCAAGCAGACCTGACCGATCGCTCCATCTGGAGCACAACCATGCCTGCGGACAAGTCGACCATCACAGCAGTAGCTATTGACGCCCGTAAAAAGACAGATGGAACTCCGTTTGTCCTACCAGAAGACAGCAATGTCTCTGCCTATATCAATATGCGGGCGCCTCGGGTCGATGCCATCCGTGGTCTCAATCCAAAAGAGAGCTACTATGATACTGCTCTTGGCGCAGGGATGACCGAAGCAGGACTTTCTGGAGGTGTCCATGCTTACAACAACGTCAAGATGTCAACTACTTCCATCGGAGCAGCTGGTCAGACAACAAGAAATCTTTTAATCGAGAGCAACTATACCAAGGTCGGACTTCAACCTTATCGCATCATCGTCAATAAGGCGTGGGACGATGACAACGATAGAGACCGTATTCGGACCAAGTCTGTTCGTATCCGTGTCTTGGCAAATGGAAAAGATAGCGGGCGCTCTATCGAGCTGAGCGCTGCCAACAACTGGACCTATACCTTTGATGACTTAGAGATGGTTACAGCAGATGGCTTACCAATCCGCTATAGCATCACAGAAGATCCAGTCCCAGGCTATACCTTAAAACTCTCGAATACAATCCATACCCCAACTGGTATGACGGTCAATGCGGTCAACGTCCATGAGCCAGAAAAAGTCATCATATCCGGTATCAAGCGTTGGGTGGGCGAGGATGCAACAGCTAGTCGCCCAGACTCTATCCGCGTCAATCTCTATGCTGATGGCACTCAAATCCAAACCAAAGAAGTCCGCCCAGACGAGACAGGAGCTTGGAATTACCGCTTTGACAACCTCTTCAAGTACAAAGATGGTCAAGAAATCCGTTATACAGTAGAAGAACCTGACTACATCCCAGGCTATGTATCCGCCGTGGATGGCACAAACCTCATCAATACCTATGATCCTCATGCGGACATCGTCTTTACAAAGACAGTTGCAAACCCGGCAGAACCTCTAAAAAATCACACCTATGACTTCCGCTTTAGTTTCCGACGCTCTGACGGCACGGAAGACCTGGACACTTATCGCTATACCACGAGCGATGGGCGTACAGGGACCATCCGGTCAGGAGGTACGATTAGCCTCAAAGCAGAGCAAACGGTCACTGTCAAAGACGTTCGTTCTGAGCAGACCTACACCATCCAAGAGGTTGAAAAACCAGGCTATACTGTCACCGGTGAAAATCTGACAGGCACCCTCCAAGCAGGCAAGACCTACACTGCTACGGCGACCAACACTTACAAAGCCACAGGCGAGATCACTCTGGATGCCCAAAAAGTCCTTCGGAACCGCAGACTACGTGCCTATCAATTCATCTTTGAAGTTATGGATGAGACTGGTCAGGTCATCCGGACGGGTTCAAACACCATTGACGGCAAGGTTGTCTTTAAACCGTTGACCTATACAGAAAAAGATCACGGCAAGACCTATACCTACCGAATACGGGAGAGAGACGCAGGTCTGCCAGGCTATGTCTATGACACCCATGAAGAAATCGTGACCGTGACGGTTACAGACAATGGAGATGGGACTATCACAGCCACCCCGCGCTATGATCGAGACGGAGCAGTCTTTACCAACCGCTACGAAATCAAGGAAAACCTGAGCCTCAGTGCATGGAAAGTCATGCTTCATGACCAGAAGCTCATAGAAGGTGCCTATACCTTTGAGCTCTATAAAGAAGGCGAAGCGAGTCCCCTCGCCACAGCGACCAATGGTAAAGATGGGCGCATTGACTTTACGGGCTTGAGCTTCACCCAAGACGACATCGGTAAGACCTACACCTATATCGCCAAGGAAAAAGCAGGCACCAACCCAGACATCACCTACGATACTACGACCATTCGCTACCAAGTCAGTGTGACAGATGGTGGGGAGGGCAAGCTAGCTCTTGCCACTACAGTCCAAGACCAGCACACGGCAGATGTGGACAATAATCCTGCCACAGGGATTTTTGTCAATAGCTACAAGCCGGGAAGTCTCAAAATTCAAAAGACTATCCTAAGTGGCGACCCGGTCAAGACCTTCCGCTTTAAGATCAAGCTCAAGGGACCAAATGGAGCCTCCCTGCCAGCAGGTCAGGTCAACGGCACCATCGGTACAGCCCCAAGCCAGCAAGAAAACCCTCTCTATACTCTTGTCCTAAGGATCAATGACAACGGAAAAGACACAGACTATGTGAAGAAGTTGAGTGAGCCCTTTGGCGAATTTGACGTCCCAGAAGGCTTTACCAACTGGAAAAAACCGTCCGGTCAGTCCATCGCTCTAAAAGAAACAAAGTACAATTACCTAAAAGACGCTTTTGGTGGCATCTACATCTACGAGGTCGGTCAGCCAGGCAAAGCACTGCTGACAGCAGAGGACTTTACGGAAAATCGCCTCGTCCTCACAGGAGAGCGGAAGCAGCAAGGCACAGCTAGAAGTGGAAACAACCTTGCTGCAAAGGCTAGAAGCCAAAAGCCAGCAAGCAACACCTCTATCCTAGAAACGACCGTCTCTGCTGTTGCGAGCCTCTTTAAGGGCGTGACCGTCCATGCGGCTACCATCACATCGACGGGTACAGTTGTCGAGACCGGCACCACAGGTACCGTCACCTGGGAAATCTACTCAGATGGCGTCCTTTACTTCAAGCCGACCAATGGCTTCACAGGGACCATGGCGTCCGGAAGTACCAGTAATACAAATTCATGGCGAGACCACCAAGATAAATTTACCAAGGTAACTGTCGCCAAAGGAGTCAAAGCGCCAGAAAATTCAAGCAGTCTGTTCGCTAATTTATCCAACGTTACAGACATGGATTTGGAAAATCTGGATGTGTCGGGTACGAGAAATATGGAATATATGTTTTCTAATGTCAGAAAGTTGAAGACCTTACATGTTTCGGGTTGGAACACTGGCAATGTGAAGGATATGAGCTCCATGTTTGAGGATGCTACTAGCTTGACTTCTCTTCCTGTTGAGAAGTGGGACGTGAGCAAGGTTACTGATATGAGCCTCATGTTTGATGACACTAAAAACTTGACCAGCCTTCCTGTGCAGAACTGGGATGTAGGCAACGTAACGAATATGCGTCGGATGTTTAGATCCACTACTAAATTAAGCAGTCTTCCTACTGAGACATGGAATGTTAGCAATGTAAGGACTATGGACAGTATGTTTTATGGTGCAAGCGGTCTGACGAACCTTCCTGTGCAGAACTGGGATGTTGGCAATGTAAGGAATATGGAATATATGTTTTATGGTGCAAGCGGTCTGACCAACCTTCCTGTGCAGAACTGGGATGTAGGCAGTGTGCTGGACATGTCAGGGATGTTTAGCGGCGCCCACAGCTTGACCAGTCTTCCAGTAGAGCATTGGAATGTGGGAAACGTGACGAATATGCGGCACATGTTTAATGAAGCCCGTAGTCTGACCAGTCTTCCAGTAGAGCATTGGAATGTGGGAAACGTGACGAATATGCGGTACATGTTTAATGACGCCCGTAGTCTGACCAGTCTTCCAGTAGAGCATTGGAATGTGGGAAACGTGAAGGATATGCGGCACATGTTTTCAAGTGCGTCTAGTCTGATCAGCCTACCGGTACAGAACTGGAATGTGGGAAACGTGACGAGTATGTGGAACATGTTTAATGACGCCCGTAGTCTGACCAGCCTACCGGTACAGAACTGGAATGTCGGAAACGTTACGAATATGAGTAGACTGTTTCAAAACGCCCGCAATCTAGTCAGTCTTCCGGTACAGAACTGGGATGTTGGCAGTGTGACGGACATGTCAGGGATGTTTAGTGGCACCTCAAATCTAAGCGAGATAAATCTATCAAGCTGGGATGTGTCCAAAGTTAGCCGTATGAGCGATATATTTGCTTACTCAGGTATCAAGAACCTTGATTTATCCAATTTTCATACACCAGAACTTAGGCAATTCGCACGCGGTTTTATGTCCATGTCGTCCTTAGAAACATTGGATATTAGTCAAATGGATTTGACAAATTTAGATAGCTGGGGTGTGAGCAACGGATTTGCGTATAGCCGTAATTTAAAGAAGGTGAAGTTGCCGCCAACCATAAGTCTTGCCGATACCAATTTGGCTACCCCACCTAAAAACGCCACCTACACCGGTAAGTGGATCCGTGAGGACAGAGCCTATGGGCCTTTTACAGCCAATGAGCTGATGAAGCAGTATACTCCGGATATGGCGGGGACCTGGATCTGGGAGGAGGCGCCACAGGATTACACCCTGGCCTTTGATGCCAATACAGGGTCTGGCTCGATGCCAGTGCAGACCCTAACAAGGGGGCAGGTTTACACCTTACCGTTAGCCACCTTTACCAAAAATGGCTATCGCTTCAAAGAGTGGAACACTCGTCCAGATGGACGTGGCACCAGCTACCAAGCAGATCAGTCCGTGACCGATCTGACAGAAGCTGGCAAGACCATCACACTCTATGCTGTATGGGAGCTGGTAGACCCATCTGTGACCATTCAAGATGGGGAGTTTGAAGTTACCCTTAGAGGAGGAGAAACCTTTACGCTTCCAAACCTCCCAGCAGGCACTAGCTACGAAGTCTACGAAGAGGCTGAAAAAGGGTGGGTACTTGTGGACTCTCATGGCACTACAGGGATCATCGAGGCCAACAAGACCAGCACAGCCAGCTTTGTTAATGACTACCAAAAAGGCAAGACCTCTGTCCAGCTAGGTGGTCAAAAACTCCTAGATGGAGCGCCAGCTAGTGGCTACCGCTTTACCTTCAAAAAAGACGGGCAGCTCCTTGAGACGGTGACATCCTCAGAAGGCGGTGGCTTCCGTTTTGCGACCATCGTTTATGACCAAGCGGGCACCTATACTTATGAGGTGGCGGAGCAAGCAGGAGACGATGTCTCCATCGACTACGACTCCCACACGGAGACCATCACGGTGACCGTAGTAGACGACGGACAAGGCAACCTTCTTGCTACTGTTTCCAAGGAAAATAGAGACATTGTCTTTGCCAACCGCAAGAAAAAAGGAAGTCTGTCTATTACAAAAGCAGTAGAAGGCAGCCAAAACCAGGACAAGACCTTCACTATTCAGGTTAAACTTAATAATAGTCCGACCGACGTCCGTGAATTCCAGTTTAAAGCAGGTCAGACCCAGACCATCAATGACCTGCCATATGGGACCACCTATGAAGTCACAGAGACCAATCTTCCAGCTGGCTATAGCCTCGTCTCCATCGCAAATGAGACAGGGCATATCCATCAGGATACGACCCTTGCGACAGTGACCAACCGTTACCAAGCAACAGGAACGGCTAATATCACAGCTACCAAACGCTTGGACAATACAGAGGATCCAGCCCGTCAGCTGAAAGCAAATGAGTTTACCTTTGAGTTGGTCGATCCAGGAGCCAAAGCGAATGATCCATCTGATGACACAGTGGTAGCGACCGCAACCAACGATGAGTATGGAAATATCGCCTTTGGGGCAGTAACCTTTACCAAAGCAGGCACCTATCGCTACAAACTTCGTGAGTCAAAAGGCCTCGATACAACTGTGGCCTACGACGCCCACGAGGAAGATGTAACTGTGACAGCGACGGATCAAGGAGAAGGGAAGTTACAGGTCAGCGTGACCTACGATGCAGATGGAGCGGTCTTTATCAATGCGATTAAGCCGCCGACCACGACTCCAGATCCAAAACTTGGATCAGTAAAGATTATCAAAAAAGTTGACCGCTTGACGGACGTTAATAAGCAGACTGACTTTGACCTCCTGATTCATATCAAGGACAAGAATGGAGAAATCCTCCTCAATCGCTTCGCCTACACCAGCAACAAGAGAGAAGCAGGCACTATCGCAAGCGACGAGACCTTGCAAATCCGCCATGACGAGACCATCCAGATTGTCAATCTCCCAGAAGGGGCGACTGTTACAGCGACAGAGCAAGTACCAGCTGGCTATACCCTCGATCGCCAGTCTAAGACGACTGCGACAGTAACGCTTGCGAAAATTGATGAAATCCGCCTTGCCAACCACTATAACCCAACAGGTACATGGAAACCAACAGGAACCAAGCGCCTTGAAGGCGGAAACTTAGCGAACTACCGCTTTGCCTTCCTCGTGGTGGATGAAAATGGCAGACAAGTCCAGCGTGCCTTGAGTGACACATCCGGTCAGATTCAGTTTACAGACATTTCCTATACCTATGATGACATCGGCAAGACTTATACCTACCGTGTCACAGAGGAAAAAGGAAATGAACTTGGCATTGCCTACGACTCCACCATCTATACGTATAAAGTGAAGATTACAGATGATGGGTCAGGAAAAATCATTGCCCAAGTCCAAGAAATGACCTCTAGCAAGACGGGCAATCGTCCAAGCCAAGCAGACTTTACTAACCGTACGGTTCGCCTCCCAGAGACAGGGGGCATGGGCAGCTTGATTTGGTATGCTCTAGGAGCCAGCATCATCCTCATCACCTACTTCTTCTATCGTCGAGAAGACGACGAACGCACAGCTGCTTAGTAGAGAAAGTACATGTGAAAGGGGTGAGGCTCGCTATCAAAACACCACTAGTGCTTGTAAGAAGGCGTAAGCCAATCTCTTTAAGCATGTACCGTCAACATATTAACGAGTGGAGCAATCAGGTAGTTTTTTCTGCCCATTGCTTCGTTGGTTAATCTCTCTAACATACATTCACAAGGAGAATAATGTGAAAAAAATCTATACCACGATAATGGCAGCTATTCTGCTCTTGTCTACACTCTTTACGACACTGGGTGCAAGTGCTCAGCTTGTACCATCTCCTCGCACCAATGCGACAACAAGGGTTACTCTTCATAAATTATTGATGAGCAAGAGTGAGTTGGACGCATTTACTACACCAGAAGCATATGATGGAACGCAAACACTTGACCAATTGAAAGTTTTGACTGGTAAAAACGACTTGCAAGAAATTGCGGGTGTTTACTTTGCTTGGCAAAACGCAAATGGTCAATGGATTAACAACCAAGGAGACCCAGTAAACTCTGTGGAAGAAGCTCTGGGTGGTAAGACACAAGCTACGGGTGTAGAATTTGATACAAGTGGTTTGCCAGATGGCGATTACAAAATTGTTGAAGTAGACAGCAAGACAGACTATGTCGATGCAGCTACTAAGGCGATTCTTGCAGACAGCAAGGCAGTACCTGTGGAGATCAAATTGCCACTCTTGAAAGCAGATGGAACATTTGCAAACCATGCTCATGTCTATCCAAAGAACACCCAAGAAGCTCCGACTCTTGAGAAAAAGGTAGAAGGAGCAGACGAAGCTAATGCCAAACTTGGTCAAGAATTGAACTATACCGTTACCTCAACTATTAAAGCAGGATCACGCTACAAGACCTTGGCCTATAAAGATATCATGTCAAATGGTCTGACCATGGTTCCTGGCGTAACCATCACTGCTTCAAATGTTAGCCTGCAAGAAACAGCTGACTATACCCTGACCCAAGATGACCGTGGTTTCAGCCTGGCCTTGACAGAGGCGGGTCTGAAAAAGGTATCTGACATCACAAACCCAGCTGGCGACAACAACGGTGAAGATGTGACCTTCACCATTACCTATAAAGCTTACGTCAACGCAAATGCTGTTAAGCGTGAGAAAAACACCGTAAAAGTTGACTACAGCAACGTGCCTTCACAAGAAGTAACTCCAGTTCAAGTCACACCATCACCAGAAGGTGACTTGGCAGTGACCAAAAAATGGCAAGCAAATGATGGTTCAGAAATCGATGCGCCAAACGATCAAACCCTGACCTATACCCTCAACAAAGCAGGTGCAGCTGTGGCAACTGTACAGTTGGACAACGCTTCTGTCACTGGCTCTGTGATTAACCTTGGCAACGGCCTCACCTTTACCGTGACAGGTGCTTTCAGCGGTACCTTCAAAGGCTTGCAAGCAGGTGCAGCGGATTACACCATCTCAGAGCGGATCTCTGGCTATACCCCAAGCTATGCCGCAGCAGACGGTACTGTGACCATTACCAACAAAAAGAACAAGACTCCTGAAATCGTAAATCCAGCAGAGGCCTTTGTGAATCTGAACAACGCACGCTTTGTCAAAGTGGATAACCAAAACAATACACGTCTTCAAAGTGCGCAGTTTGTCGTGAGGAAAAAAGCAGACGGTCAATTCTTGGCTTTCGAGTCAGCAGTTGACCAATCTGTTCAGCAACGAGACCTTGAAGAGAAGAAAAAAGCACTGGATGACGCTGTAAAAGTCTACAATGCTCTCGCAGCTGACCAGCAAACTTCGGACGAAAAAGCAAAAGTAGATGCGGCGCAAACAGCTTACAATACAGCCTATGCAGCAGCAAAAATCACCTACACTTATACAGCAGATCAAAATGCTGCAAACGTCGTGACATTAACCTCAAATGGCGACGGTCAATTTGAAATTGCTGGTCTGGAAGCAGGCGACTATGAATTAATTGAAACAGTTGCACCAAAAGGCTATGCCTTGAACACAGGTGCTATTTCCTTTACGGCAGGAGCTGCAGGTACAACAGGTATCGACTACATAGCTAGTTCTGGTCAAAACGACGCTCAAACTGTGACAAACGTAAAGCTCTCTATCCCACAAACAGGTGGTATGGGTACCATCATCTTTGCAGTAGCGGGTATCTCACTCATGGCAGTAGCTTACTATGGCTTTATGAAAAACAACCGCAACAAAGAAGCGTAACCCATGACAGCTGAATCCAAACAAGAAAGGAGACCATTATGAAAAAAGGCTTAGGATGTAGTCAGATGATTTGTCTGATGGCTCTCTCCTTATTTCTTGTGTTGCTAGGGATACGGGCACAGGCAAGTACGAGCAATCGCCTGTTCTTGCAGCTGAAAGATTACGAGCAAATCGTTCAGGACTTAGGAGAGGATGTCAGTGGTCAGACATTGACAGCTTGGCGCTTGGCTCCGCAGTATGATGCGGATGACCAAGAAATACTTACCAAGCTCCATGGTTTTTCCGAAGCGGAGTTAGACCAACAATTTTCACGTGGCACCTATCCGATGGTGTTTTTAGCCGATCGTATTGAGGTACAGGACATGCCAGATGGACACTACTATATCCGTCAGGTTGTGGCGACTGAGCAGGTGACCTACCGCTCTGAAATCGCTGTACGACTGGACAGTGCTCTTCCTGCTCCTGTATTATTGCCAAAACGCCTACCTGATCAAGAGCCTACGCGACTTCGTCTCCTGAAGACGGATGAAGCAGGAAATCCTCTTGCAAATGTAGGTTTCCGCCTTTATGCGTTGGACAGCGATCATCAAGAACAACCTGTTTCTTTGGTGGATGGGTACCGCTACGAAAAAGATGCAGTAGCGGACAAAATCCTCTATACAGATGAGAAAGGGTATATCACCATTTCTCATCTTCCGCTTGGGCGGTATCGCTTTGTCGAAGTAGAGCCTTTACCAGGCTATCGTCTTGGACAAGGACAAGTAGAAGCGACTCTTGTCGATGAAAAGCTCGTGACCGTTACGCTAATCAACGAAAAAATTAAACAGGGATTGGCACGCTTCATCAAAATCGATGGCAAGACCAAGCAAGCACTCTCCGGAGCGTCATTCCGTTTACTAGAACGCGTTGGTGATCAGTACAAGCCTGTTCTCAAAAACGGGAAGGAAATCATCTTGACGTCAGATGAAAAAGGATTTTTCACAGTAGATGATTTGGCATACGGAGAATACTACCTGAGGGAAGTACAGCCTCCATCTGGCTATAGCCAGTTAGGTGCAAGTGTACCTTTTCAAGTAACAACTGGAGATACTACCCAACAAATCACAGCCATTGAAAACAGCAAACGACCACGCATTGAAGTGCCCAACACAGGAGATATGCTCTTGTATGCCTTGATGCTCATTGCGATTGTCTGTTTTGGTAGTGGCTGGTACCTTACCAAGCAACCAACTCTCACACACTGAAAGGAATAGAAAGACAAGTATCCATTACTTTGTCTTTCTTTTTTTTTATGCTATAATGGGAAGAACGACTTATATAGATAGAGGAAATAGGAATCATGCCCACAAAACGAAAAAAAACGCTCAAACAAAGAATCTTAAATGGACTATTTGCACTTTTATTTTTAATAGGACTCAGTATCTTGGCTTATCCGTTAGTATCACAGATTTACTACCAAGTAAAGTCAAGTCAGCAGGTAGGGGATTTCCAAGCAGAAAAAGAAAAATTAACCGATAGCGACATTGAAGAGCGTATGCGTTTAGCAGCGGCTTTTAATGCCTCTTTGACTAATGTCATTGAAGGCGATTTTTATGATGATCGGGAGAAAAAAGAAGGCATTGCAGCTTATGCACGCATGTTGGAGCTCAATGAGAAAATTGGACACGTTGAAATCCCGACAATCAATGTAGATTTGCCAATCTATGCTGGAACCAGTGAGGATGTCTTGCAGATGGGGGCAGGACACTTGGAAGGGACGTCACTACCGATTGGGGGAAATTCGACTCACTCAGTAATCACGGCACATACAGGCTTGCCAAATGCTAAGATGTTCACGGACTTAACCAAGTTAAAAAAAGGGGATAAGTTTTATGTTCATAACCTTAAAGAAACCCTTGCTTATCAGGTGGATCAGATTAAGGTAGTAGAACCGTCGCAATTTGAAGACTTACTGATTGCTCCCGGTCATGATTATGTGACGTTGCTGACCTGTACACCGTATATGATCAATACCCACCGTTTATTGGTCAGAGGACATCGGGTGGAGTATGTCAAAGCAGTAGAAGAAGAGTTTATCTTGCAAAACAAGATTAGTTTCTTGTATAAGTACCTCTTCTTTGCTTCGTTGGTATTGATTGCCATTTTGCTCTATATTATTTACAGGTTACGCAAGAGAAAGAAAGAGTAATCTCGTCGTTTGAAAGAAGAGCAGCTTTTGACCGAGAAGGGAGAATGAGATGAAGAGAGATAGGAAAAAAACACCTCCTAGACACCGGCGTTCGCCAGAAAAAAAACGTTGGTGGCAGGCTATCCTAAAAAAAGGGCAACCTGCACCAATAGAGAAACAAGAGAATCTGCTTTTATCTACACAGGAGAAGGCAGACGATAGCGTAGGTATTCCTTTTCTTGAAGAAGCTCAGCAGCCAATCGTTTCCAAGGAACCTATCTCAATGCTTTCAAACGAGGGGCAGCTCCAGATGAGTGAGCCACAGCAAGGGTCCCTGTCATCAGTAGAAGAGCCGGGAAGTCCATTATCAGCAAATGAACCGATTCTTTCAGGAGAAGAAAAAGTTTCTAATATGTCTGTATCTGAAACTATTTCAGAAGGCGTTCATACTGAAATGCGAGATGATACAAGGATGGAAGACAGCCTACCTGAGGCAGAGGATAATGGGCCTGTAGCTCAGTTGGAGGAGAACGAAGGAGATACTGGTGAGATAAGTATGAAGTCTGCCGCCGTAGATGCCCCCCTTCCTACGCCTCTTGCCCCTCCTCTTATGCCTTCCTCAAAGATAGAAGAGGATGACAATGAAGAGCTGATTGCTTCATCTCAACAACAAAATTCTCAAGATGTCTCAGTTCAAGAGAGTGTCACAACAGCACCACATACGATATCTTCTTCGTCTTCTCATAAGCGAAAGCGGAAAAAATTCCTCTTTGTAGCTTTGTTTTTGGCGGGCTTTCTTATCATGTCTTATCCGTTTGTTTCACAACTGTATTACCGCATACAAGCCAATAATGTCAATACTCAATTTGATCAGGCAGTCGCTAAGTTGGACAATGAAGAACTATCAAGGCGTTATAAATTAGCACAAGCTTTCAATGCGGCTTTGAAGCCAAGAGAACTCCAGGATCCATTTACGGATGATGAGAAAAAAGAAGGAATGACCGAATACGCCAATATGCTAAAAATTAACGAGCAGATAGGCTATGTGTCAATTCCGAAAATTGATCAAAAAATCCCGATGTTTGTTGGTGTATCCGATGCCGTTTTGGAGAAAGGGGCAGGACTACTAGAAGGGACATCCTTACCTGTAGGAGGTAGCAATACGCATACTGTCATTAGCGCTCATAGAGGCTTGCCTAATGCGCGACTGTTTACGGACTTGGACAAGCTCAAAAAAGGCGATGTTTTCTACATCCACGTCTTGGATACGGTGTTGGCTTATGAAGTCGATCAAATCAAGGTCGTAGAGCCAGATAATTTTGATCCCATTCTGATTGAAGAAGGCAAGGATTATGCAACGCTTCTTACGTGTACTCCTTATATGATCAACACCCAACGATTACTGGTTCGTGGGAAACGAATCCCATATGCTGCACCTGTAGAAGAGAAAATGTTAGAGACATCTCGCAGCAATCAATTATGGAAAATGCTATTCGGTATTTCGGTGGGCATGATTCTAATTTTACTTTACCTGATTTACCATAATCGTAAGCAATTAGCACAAAATAAAAGGCTGGAGGAAAACTGATTGAAACAGCGTATAAAGCCAATAGTAGGCTTTGCTTTTATGTTATTAGCGGCTAGTTTACCCCTGCTTTGTTTTGGGAATATGCTGTACCAAAATTGGAATCAAGAGCTACGTTACCAAAGTTATACCAAAGCGCTGGATCCTTTGCTCGTCTCCAAAACACTAGACGCCTCCCTTCAGTACAATGAGCGTCTTGGATCAGACAATCAAATTGTGGATCCTTTTGCTGGGGAAGACTACCAGGTAGATTACCAGGTCTTAGAAGATGGTGATGGCATCTATGGCTACCTTTCTATCCCTAAGATTTCTTTGATGGAACCAGTATATCTAGGAGCGAGCGCAACTCATTTGTCTCAGGGCCTCGCTCATGTAGCGGGTACGGACCTGCCGATTGATGGGGCAGGGGTTCGTTCTGTTATTGCAGGTCACCGTGGTTGGGCGAATCAAGTTTTCTTTCGTCATTTAGATAAATTAGAGGCAGGGGATGATTTGTATTTTGATAATGGGAAGGCTATCTTACATTATAAAATGCTCCCCAACCCAAAGGTGATTTTGCCAGCTGAATGGGAAGAATTGGAATCAAAGTCAGACCAGAACCTCATTACATTACTTACTTGTGATCCAATTCCCTTATACAATAAGCGGCTCTTGGTGGATTTTGAACGGGTAGGGGTATATCCCAAAGAGCAGCAAGAAAGCCAACAAGAAATACCACGAGATATTCAACTATCATTTCAAAAAGAAGGACAGCAAGTAGTATCTGTAGTAGGGTCTTCTTCTTGGCTGTATAGTGGTATTTGTTTGCTTAGTCTATTTGCTTTTATCTTGATAGGACACCGTTTTGTAAAATTCCTAAAACGGAACTAGTAGAAATTGGATAACTAAATCACAAAAAACTTCTAAAGAGTGCTCTTCTAACAATTTGAGAGAGAAAGACTCTTGTTGCAATCGATGATAGGACAAAAGACCCAAAAGCTAGCACCTTCGAGATTAGGAAAGCTGAATCCTTCTTGCTCTTGACGAGTGAGATACTCTAAAAACCGCAATTATTGCTCGTTCATGGAGCTTTGAAAAACGGCTCTTTGTCAACTGTAGTGGGTTGACCCACTTAACACCGAGAGAGGACAGTTCTTGTCTTCTCTCGTTTTATGTTTATGGCAATGAAAATGCGAGTTTTGTCTTTTCAAAGTTTCTGAAACCAAAGGCGTTGCGCTTAATAACCTTGATGATGTTGTTGGTTGCTTCAATCTTGGCGTTAGAGTAGGGCAATTCCAAGGCGTTGACAATCTTGTCTCTATTCTTCAAGAAAGTCTTAAAAACTGTCTGAAAGATAGGATTAACGCTTGAAATCGTCTCCTCAATCAGCCCAAAAAACTGTTCGGCTTGCTTTTCTTGAAAATGAAACAGGAGCAGTTGATAAAGTTCGTAGTGTTCTTTTAGCTCTTGAGAATAGCCGAGCAGTTTAGTGACAACCTCCTGATTAGTCAAGTGCCTGCGAAAAGTTGGGCGATAAAAGCGTTTATCGCTGAGCTTTCGACTGGCTTGTTGGAGTAAACTAGTCCAGTGGACTAGTTTAGCCCGAGCTTGAAAACGAGAGAGCGAGGGTTCCAGTAGCGTTTGAGAGCCCGATACTGGTGAGACTTTCGATCAAACTGGTTCATTATCTGAACACGTATCCTGTTCATGGCCCTGCTCATGTGTTGGATAATGTGGAAACGATCGAGAACGATTTTCGCATTTGGAAATAGTTTCTTAGCGATGTCGTAATAAGGGCTAAACATGTCCATAGTGATGACCTTAACACGGTTCCTGACGTCTCTCGGATAGCGCA
>NZ_JBGTZC010000038.1:0-18748 GCF_041807725.1 Streptococcus sp. E17BB | reverse complement strand
CAACAATTTGTTGCTTAAAGTCATCACTAAATTGACGACGGATTTTTCTAGACATAGAGTTCTCCTGTTTTCTTTAGTGTAGAACACTTTATAAATTCTGTCTAGTTTAGTGTAACCGATTCACTTCCTGGGTTTCCTGCTCTTGAGAACTTGGGGGCGGCGAGATACTTGTCGAGGTTGTTGTCTGATTCGCATTGTTACCTTCCAGTGTAATGGTAGGTAAGATTAAAAAATACGTTGTTAAAAATGTCGTCAGTATAGCCGTTGCCCAAAAAGCACTTTTCCAAAACGGACGGTGCCGATAGGTTTTTAACGACTGGAGCACCCACTTATACCATGTTTCCAATGAACTTCCTCCTTTCTATTTGTCTGTTTATTATCGATTATTTAATCGTCCCAATTTCTTGCAAAGGCCAAACCCTAAAAATAATTTTTCCGACGATTTGTTCTTGTGAAATCCCACCAATCGACGTATGCCTAGAGTCCAGAGAGGTTGCACGGTTATCTCCCATAACAAAGAGTTGACCGTCTGGCACTTGATAAGGGTAAGTCAGATTTGTTTGCCCAAGAGATTGCTCCAAAATATAGGGTTTATCTAATTTTTTCTGATTCACATAGACATCACCATCGCCGTTGATGTCAACCCAGTCACCAGACTTGGCGATGACGCGTTTGACCATGATTTTATTATTGTGATAAATTGTAAAATATAGTGCAACAAAAAAACTCATAGCGTTTCTGTCGTGTAAACTGTACGTAACCATACTACCAGAACACGAGGAAACCTATGAGCTACTCCCATGAACCATAAAAGAGCGAATAAAGATAGAGACTTATTTAGAATTAGGGTTGAAACCTCATCAAATTGCTAGTAAACTTGGCGTCCATAAGTCTACCATCTCAAGAGAGTTAGAACGGTGTCCGGCTGCTTATTCCGCAGACCTAGCCCAGAAACATATTGACCAAAAGGCTAAGCAAAAAGGACGACAGTCTCGTTTGACCCCTGAGTTAAAAGCGGAGATTGAACAAGGTTTGAGAGCCTCTTGGTCTCCCGAACAGATTTGCGGTCGCTATCGGCTGGAAGACAAGCCAATGGTCGCTTTTAAGACCATCTATAACTGGCTCTATGCTGGCTTGATCGACATAGAACTCAACGTCTTACGTCGCAAAGGAAAAAGCCGACAACCCAGAGAAACTCGTGGGAAATTCATGATTGGAACACCGATTTCCAAACGCCCTAAAAAGTTAGGAATCGTCAGACTTTCGGTCACTGGGAGCTAGATACGGAGGTAGCCTCCCGAGGCAAAAGTAAGGGCTGTTTAGCGACCTTTGTGGAGAGGAAAACACGCTTTTACCTGGCTTTCAAGATGCCAGGTAGAACAGCTGAATCCATGTTTTCAGCCATCGAACAACTCCTGACGTTATTTCCAAAAGAAGCCTTTAAAACCTTTACTTCAGATAGGGGGAAGGAATTTGCCTGTTATCCCTTGGTGGAAAACTTAGACATTCCTTTTTACTTTGCGGATCCCTATTCGTCTTGACAAAGAGGAAGCAATGAGAACGCCAATGGTTTACTGAGGGAATATTTCTCCAAGAAAACCGATTTGGCTGCTATTTCTGATGGACAATTGGCGAAAGTCTTATTTGACATCAATAACCGACCACGAAAATGTTTGGCTTACAGAACAGCTTTTGAAGCACTATTGAAGGAATTGTGATAAGTGTTGCACTTATTCTTGCAATTTATCTTATAATAAACAGAGAGTGAGACGGAAATCGGTAATTCGTAAGAATGCGATTTTTCCTCACCTTTTAATTTCCTAAGTTTGAGCTGAGACGGGCTCTTCCAGAACCGTTTTCGAGGCTGATAAATGTCTAGTTTATCTTTATAAGTTAACGCCATAAGAAAGGCACCCAAAAAAGTTAGATTTTTCCGTCCAACTTTTGGGGTGCAGTTCACTTTTGTCCCAGCCTCTATTTTTATTACTTGGTTTTTGTCACTTTTAGAATCTCAACATCATAACTGCATGTAGGGGCGAGAATCGTTGCGGTATCGCCTGAACGCTTACCGATAATAGCTTGTGCAAATGGACTCTCATTAGAAATTCTACCCGCCAAAACATCAGCTGCTGCTGAACCAACAATAGAATAAGTTTCTTTTATCTTACTTCCAATTTCTCTGATAACAACCGTTTTTCCTATAGCTACTTCATCTTTTGCAATAGAATCACTATCAATGATAACTGCAAAACGAATCTGGGTCTCAAGCATAGAGATTTGCCCTTCGACAAAGGCTTGCTCATCTTTTGCTGCATCATATTCACTGTTTTCGGAAAGGTCACCATAAGAACGAGCGATTTTCAAACGCTCAACAACTTCTGGACGACGGACAAGGATCAGCTCCTCTAGTTCTTTTTCTAGCTGTTCTTTTTCAGCTAAGGTCATCGGATATGTTTTTTCAGCCATAACTTTCACTTTCTATATCAACACCAAACTTGACGTGCGAACACATCAAGTTTGTTACTTTTATTACGGTAATTTACTGTTAACGTATTTTTCAACGTTAGCTTCATGGTCTTCAAAGGTTTCTGCATAGTAAACCTTGCCAGTTGTCACGTCAGCCACAAAATAGAGGTAATCGGTTTGAGCGGGCATGATAGTCGCTTGGATGGCTTTCAAACTCGGGCTATCCACTGCACCTGGCATTAGGCCAACATTAGTATAAATGTTGTATGGGGAGTCAATCGCCGTATCAATGGCTGTATCCTCAGCTAAGGTTGTCTTATCACCTAGCTTATCCATTGCATACAAGATGGCAATATTACTCTGTAACGGCATATCAATGGCCAAACGATTGTAGAAAACACTAGCAATCTTCTGACGATCATCATCTGAAGAGCCTTCTTTTTCAACCAGCGATGCTAGGGTCAGAACCTCATTAACTGTCTTACCTTTCTCAGCAATGGTTGCATAATGAGGAGCCAAATTATTATCCATAGCTGCCAGCATCTCATCTAAGAGTCCTTCTAATGTCGTTGTCTCATAATAAGAGTAGGTTGCTGGGAAGAGGTAACCTTCTAATTGGAATTTCACTAATGAGGCATCTGGTAGGCTACCCAGAAGATTTGGGTATTTCTCAACCATTCGAGCGATGACCTCTGGATTTTGCACGAGGGCAAGGAAGTCTTCTTCTGAGAATGGTGACTTATCCGTTTTATCATCTGTTGCGCCGTTTAGAGCAACAGCTTTAGCAATTTGGGTCAATGTATAGCCTTCTGGAATGACAATTTTTCCAAGTGCTGGTAAAACTGGCTCTGGTGTTCCCCCTTCTTGGAGTAATTTTGAAATATCATCAAGTGACATGCTCTTTTGAAGGTTGTAATAGCCACTCTGGAAGTTTGAATAGTTTTTGAACTTTGTATAGTAATTAAAAATTGTACTACTTTTAATCAAACCATTTTCTTCCAAAATTTGACCAATTTGACGGTTGCTAGATCCTGATGGAATCTCCACTTGCACGTAATCAGTTGCTGTCTTATCCAATGGTCCTACAGCACTAGACACATAGCGGTACCCAAAGAAAGCTGTCACCAGGAGCAAGACAACAATCGTTGTTCCCAAAATCAGTGAAATTTTCTTTGCCAGAGAACTATTTTTCTGACGTTTCTGTTGTCTAAAAGCATCATCCGCAACAATATAGTCCTCGTAATCGTCATCAACTGGATTATCAGCAAAGAGATCCTGATCAAAAGGAAGGACTTCCGGACGATGGTCAGTTTCTTCTGCAACTGGCTCTAAACCACTCAAACTAGCTTGTTCGATGATGACGGTATCGCCAAAGTCATTAAATGTGGTTTCTCGGAGAGATTCCAAATCAATCGGAGCTGTCTCAGAGAAATCTGGAATGGCCGTCTCTGATAGACTATCATAGCGCTCTAACTCACGTCGAATAACTTCGCGTTCAGCTTCAAGAACATCTTCTTCAGGAGACAATTGTTCGATTGGTTCATCAGGCATAGCCTTATCTTGGTCAACTAATGGCTCAGTCTCCAATGTAGCATCTTGCTCATGACAAGCCAACTCAGCCTCCAAAGCAGCTTCCTGACGAGCTTTCTCTTCCTGAGCTAATCGTTCTTCACGCTGACGAGACGCTTGGCGCAAGTCCTCTAGAATTTTTTCCTTGAATGTTTTATCGTGAGTGGCATTTGGACGGTCGTCATCATTAAAGATATCGGTCACGGCAGAACCTCCTTGTGTTTATCATCATACTATTATAACTGAATTAACTATAAATTTCAAGTTATCGCTTACTTTATTGGTTATTTCGTGTTAGATTAGATAATAACTGTTCAAAAGATTGCTCGTAGGACTGAATATCACCAGCTCCCATAAAGACATAGACGGCATTTTGATGATCTAACAAAGGTGAAACGTTTTCGACAGTAATGACACTAGCAGGTTTGGTGATGCGATTAGCCAAATCCTCAACCTTGACCTCACCCTTATCCACTTCGCGAGCCGAGCCATAAATCTGAGCCAGATAAACACTATCCGCTTCATTCAATGCTATGGCAAAATCATCTAGGAGTGCGATGGTTCGAGTGAAGGTATGCGGTTGAAAAACAGCAACAATTTCTTTTTCTGGGTATTTCTGACGTGCAGCATCAAGGGTTGCAATAATCTCTGTCGGGTGATGGGCAAAATCATCGATAATCACTGTGTCATCGATTCGTTTCTCAGTAAAGCGACGTTTGACGCCAGCAAAGGTACGGATATGCTCACGCACCAACTCCATACTAAACCCTGCAATATAGAGATTACCAATAACCGCAAGAGCGTTTAAAATGTTATGGCTACCATAAGCAGGCATGTGGAAGATACCTAAGTCCTCACCGCGATAGAGCACTCGAAAGTCTGAGCCTTCTGTTGTCCGCAAAATATCGACAGCTTGGAAATCATCCGCTGGCTCAAAACCGTAATAATAAATCGGTGCGGCTGCTTCTATTTGTCTGAGATACTTATCACCACCGTAGAGAAACAGTCCCTCGCTGACCTGTTTAGCATAGTCGTTAAACGCGTTAAACACGTCGTCAACACTGGTGAAATAATCAGGATGGTCAAAATCTATATTAGTAATAATCGAATAGGCGGGATAATAAGGCGCAAAATGCCTTTCATACTCATCAGATTCAAACACAAAATAAGAACTTTGATCAGAACCACGACCTGTTCCATCACCAATCAAATAACTGGTATCTGTGATATGGCGCATCACATGGGCTAGAAGACCCGTTGTTGAGGTTTTGCCATGAGCACCTGCCACACCAAAACTGGTAAACTGAGTCATGAGATCGCCTAAGAATTCATGGTAACGTTGAAATGGAATGCCCTGTTCCAAGGCATAAGCTACTTCAATATTGTTATCTGGCCTAAAAGCATTTCCTGCAATGAGCGTCACATCGGGCTGAATATTATCTGTCGAAAAGGGCAAAATCTTAACGCCAGCCAATTCAAGGTCACGCTGGGTAAAGTAATACTGATCAACATCACTTCCTTGCACATCATGCCCCATCTGATGCAACATCAGTGCTAGAGCGCTCATTCCTGAGCCCTTAATCCCAATAAAATGATAAGTTTTTGTCATTTAATTCTCCTCAGTTTTGTTCTTCAAGACGGGACAGGTTTAGTTCTTGGGCCACACGTTGTTCCTTTTGACGTTGAATGGCATCCTGATTGTAGATTTGACTCCGTTTCAAGAAGTCATAATTGTTCTTTTTAGGCTCTTTTGCTGAAGCATTAACAGGTTCTTGGTAGAGTTGTGGTAACTCTGCTAAGATGTAGGCATCTTGTCTAAGGGCTTTAGCATAGTCGCCCCAGCCCTTTATGGGTTTGTTAGTAGCAACTCGCGCTTGTGAGCGAGAGGACACTGGCTCTTTTGATTTTGGAATAATGGGCATTTCACGTGTCAGCAGGGCTTGTCGCTTTTTCTTAAGGTCTGCTCGTGCTTCTTGACGCCCTTTTTCTGCCGGCTCAAAAACCGGCTGAGTAGTTGGAGGCGTGTCAGCTACTCCAGCAGGCTCACCAGCAGTTTCCACCTCGTCAGCATAAATTTTATCTTGATAGTTGCCTTTAATATTTGTAATCACATCCTCATTCTCATACAGGGACATCACCCGAGCAAGCTTGATAACAGGCTCGTCATCAGCCACAAGAGGAAATAAGTGCCGTGGTCTAGTCATGCACTGGGCTCCTTTCATAAGCAAGGTCAGAGAGTGGAACAAAAATCGGTAATTCGTCAGAATTCGATGAGCCGTTGGCCCACCTCCGCACAGCTCAAACAGCCATCTTTAGTCTGTTTGAGGTTGTGGATAGAGCAATCAAGGCTCGCACAATCGTCAGGGCTGTTCAGCTGATAAAATCAGCGAATTAGAGCCCACTCAACCACTGCGCCTTGCTTGAAAATTAAAAATCAATTGAGAAGTTAAGACTTTTGTCCCGGCCTCCTATCCTTCAACACCACATTATACCGTAAAATAGATTTTTTTTCAAAGACTACTTATTCCGAAATGCCTAAAATTTCCTTGATTTCAGCAAGTGTCAAACTAGATTTTGGCACATCACCGTCCAGAACATCTTTGATTAAATGGCGCTTGTTATCTTGCAGAGCCAGAATCTTTTCTTCGATGCTTCCTTTGGTAATCAGACGATAGACTTGAACAGGTTTATCTTGTCCCAGCCGATGTGCCCGCCCAATCGCTTGTAGTTCGACGGCAGGATTCCACCACAGATCAACAAGGATAACTGTGTCTGCACCAGTGAGGTTGAGACCAACACCACCAGCCTTTAATGACATCAGAAACACATCCCGACTGCCTTTATTAAATGCGGTCGTCATTTCTTGACGTTCCCTTGGTGGCGTTGACCCTGTCAGAATGTAGTTGTTCAGACCTAGTTCTTGTAATTGCTCTTCAATCAAGGTCAACATGCCTCTGAATTGGGAAAAGATTAAGACCCTATGTCCGTTATCTTTGAGTTGGACCAGTAAGTCTCTAAGCCCATCAAGCTTGCCACTACTTCCTTCGTAAGGCATGAACAACTGCGGCGTATTGCAGATTTGCCTCAACCGTGTAATTCCTGATAAAATCTCAATTTTATCTCTAGCAAATTCTGCCTGGCTGGTTTGAAGTACCCTCTGTTGCATGCGTTCCAGCTGTGCCAGATAAATGGTTTTCTGACCATCACTCATGTCGTTATGATAGGTGATTTCAGTCATATCTGGCAATTCAGGAAGAACCTCTTCTTTCCGACGACGTAGCAAAAACGGACGAATGATGCGTGCGACTGCCTGTGCAGACAGCTGATTAAATTGGGTCTTACTTGTAAATAAGCCAGGTAAAACAATCTGAAATATCGACCAGATTTCTAACAAGCGGTTTTCAATCGGTGTGCCAGACAGGGCAAAGCATCTCGAAACCGGAAAGTCTCTCAGGGCTTGCGCAATCTTGGTTTGACTATTTTTCAAGACCTGTGCTTCATCTAAAATCAAGTAGTCAAAATGATAGTCCTGATAGGTCAGCAAGTCCTGACGAAAACTATGATAGGAGGTCAACAGCACAGCATCCTGCTGTCTGATGCTGGCTTCTCTCTGAGCCTTAGTCCCCTGAACCACACTGACTGCTACCTCCGGCAAAAACTTGGCAAACTCTTCCTGCCAGTTATAAACCAAACTAGAAGGCGCTAAAATGAGTGCACGCTGACCAGCACACAGCTGTCTCGACAAGAAAGCAATGGTCTGCAAGGTCTTGCCAAGCCCCATGTCATCAGCTAAAACACCGCCAAAACCATAATGATCCAAAACAGACAGCCACTGCACGCCACGTTGCTGGTACCCTCGTAAGGTCGCAGAAATAGGAAGTTCTCCCAGCTCAAAAGTTTCAGGGTGCGAAAGATGAGTTGTCATGGATTGCAATTCATCAGAAAAATTAACCCTGTCATAACTGGACAAGGCATCTTTAAGTTGAAAACTAGCAAGGTTAGACACTTGAAACCGACTCTTATCGAGGTGCTTAGCCCGCAAATTTAACAACGTCTGTGAAATCCGCTTAACCTCATCGTCGAATACCACCACTTGACCCGAACGGCTAATAAAATAAGGCTCTTGCTCTTGAAGACTGATGACCGCCTGTTCAATATCAGTCGGGCTAAGGTCAGAAAAATCAAAATTGACCTCTAGCAAACCGCCAGCCCTCTCAAAAGCAATACGTGGTCTAACCACCTGCCACAAGGCCTCAACAGCTGGTGACAAGGTCACCTGCCCCAAGCAGCGCAACTGCGGTAGTTCTTGTTCAAAAAATTGATAAAGTTCAGCTTGTTTGGGCAGAGCTCGATAACTACTAAAAGTTGGCGCAAAGCCTAGCCTCACCAATGTTCTATCAATCTCTCGCTTCTTTTTAGGGTGACTAGTAAATGGCAGAGCCATAAACTCAGATTGTTCCTTGACTGTTAGCTCATCATAGTGTAGAACAAGGTCTAGTCTCAGTTGATGATCCTCTTGAGTGATGATAAATTCTGGTTCAAAATCTTTAATAGCAAATGAGAGCGGTGCCTGGACAGGTCCCAAGGTTGAAAAATCAAATAAATGTTCTGCCAGTCGTCCTTGCTCGGTCAAATCCATAATCAAGGTTTTATGCCAGTCTGCTCCGATAGGTAAACTGCTAAGCGCCTTGAACAGGCGTTGCTGACTATCAGTTAAGGCGTAAAAAACACCCTCACGATAAAGATACTGTCCCTCAAATAGGGAAAGATCATAGCGTTCTTTGATGACTAGTCCTATATGATCAAGCTCTAACCTAACCTCGAATTGAAAGAGCTTATACTCAGCTGCCAAGGGCTTCAAGTTGGGTTGCGTTAACACTTGACCTGCTAAGAGGGTTAATGAAAAGGAAGATAGTTTCCCAAGTACCTCTAGCCCTTCTGCAAAAAATCCGCCTGGCAAAAAAAGATGGCGACCATAGGTTGGGAAGAACGTTGAACTGTCGCTAGAGGCCAGGCGATTTAAAAAGTGCAACACTTCTTGGCTGGCTGAATCAAACCAGCCCGTGCTTAGTTGCTCATAGTAATTCTTACCGATTTGGTAATGTTTTTGATCACGCACCAGACTGAGAAAAGCTGGAATATCACGAATCACATAGGAGCGCTGGTCGGGTAAGCGCTGAATTTTAATCGTCCATAGCAACTGCTGACCATAAGGTCGCTCTCCGATGACTGACAAGCAATACTTATTCTCTTCATGCGGAAGTTCCTCTAATTCATCTAAAAAACGACTGGCAAAAAGATACTCTGAACGGCTCTGCTGGACAGTCTCTTCAACTTTGGGTGTCGCTTCAGATAGTAGATGGTGTTTCACAAAATGCTCCGCACCTGCCAAATGAGCGCAATACCCTTTAGTCGCAAAGAAATCACAATTACAATGATTGAAGTAGTCATCATCAGCGTAAGTTACCTCAGCATCTCCCACCATCAGTTGATGGCTTTGTTCATTACTATCCTGTAGCTGAACTTGACCAGTTTGATAAAGGGCGACCCCTTCTTGTCTGACCCAGCTTGGCATCAACTTTGCCATCTTGACCTCCAAAAACTTAATTATCTATTATATCACAAATACGACCATTTTATGGTAAACTAACCTTGATAAAAGATTTTTTTAAGGAGAGCAAGATGTAAAAGGTCAGATTACTTGTAGCAGGTCGGGTTCAGGAGATTGGGTTTCGTTATGCGACTCAGGCGCTAGCCATGGAAATTGGCGGTATTTATGGACGGGTCTGGAATAATGACGATGGTACTGTCAAAATTCTCGCTCAGGCTGAAGAACATCACGAATTACAGCGATTTATTCATGGGATTAGAAATAATCCTTCACCCTTTGCTAAGGTGACTTATGTCGATGTCACACCTGTCGCTTTTTCAGATTACAGCGATTTTCGAGTGGTTAACTGAGTGTCCCTGTCACAAACTGACGAAATACTACCTAAACTGTTGAGAATTTTTTCAAAAAAAGGTAGAATGTTATGGTATCACAAAAAAGCAAAGGAATACATGATTTTGAAAAAACATCGACTCTTACTCTCAGGTTTAAGCCTGAGCCTACTTATGCTCCTAGCTGGGTGTGTCAACACTGTGAATGGCGTCCCTACTAAGGATGACCCGATTTGGAATTATCTCGTTGCCCCAATGGGTGAAGTAATTCGCTATTTCGCTGTTGATAAAGCACTCGGCTTTGGGATTGCGATTATCCTTGTGACCATCTTGGTGCGTGTCTTGATCATCTTGCCTCTTGGACTTTATCAGTCTTGGCAAGCCACTTATCAGGCTGAGAAACGTAACTACTTTAGCCATATTTTCGAACCACTAAATAAACGCCTACGAGAGGCTGAGACCAACGATGAAAAGTTGGCCATCCAGACCGAAATCATGGCGTTAAACAAAGAATATGGTCTTAGTCTCTTTGGCGGCATAGGATGCTTACCGATTCTGATTCAAATGCCATTCTTCTCTGCCCTCTTCTATGCTGCACGCTATACAGAAGGCATCAGTGGCACGAGTTTCCTCTGGTTCCGCTTGGATCAGCCAGACCTGATTTTGACCGCAATCATCGCCGCACTTTACCTTTTGCAAGCTCATCTGTCTCTAGCAACTGTTCCTGAAGAGCAAAAAGCTCAAATGAAAACAACCATGTACATGATGCCAATCATGATGGTCGGATTCGGTTTTACGTCTCCTGCTGGGGTCCTTCTCTACTGGTTAGTCGGTGGTGTGATTGCTATTTTCCAACAACTTCTGGTTACCTATATAATCAAGCCACGCCTAAGAGCTAAGGTCGAGGAAGAGTATCGCCTTAACCCACCGAAAGCCTATAAGCCGAAGACAGCAAAACCTGCTAAACCAGTTCATGACAGCAAAGAAGCTCCTAAAGCCATCACTGCTAACATCGATAATAAAAAACGTAATGCTGGTAAGCAAAAACGCCGCTCATAGTATCAAAAAACTGGATGTTTAGTCCAGTTTTTTCTATATTTTTTGGCTCTATAATTTCTGTAGTGGGTAAATCCACCATGGAGATTATAGAGCCTTTTGAGTGTAGAAAAAAAGTTCCATATGACCTACAATGAAAAGTGCTTAAACAACTCATTAGAAAGACACATATGGAACAGTTCAATTCTATCACAAACCTACTCGGAATTAAAGACCCTAATATCACTATTTTGGAGGTTGTGGAGGCTGGGAGTCACAAAGAAGTCATCGCTAAACTCGATTACCCTGCTCCAAAATGCCAACATTGCCAGGGACAGATGGCCAAGTACGACTTCCAGAAACTATCCAAAATACCTTATCTTGAGTGTGCTGGTTACAAGACACTCATTCGCTTGCGAAAGCGCCGCTTTCGTTGCTCAAATTGCGGGAAAATGGCTGTCGCTGAAACGTCACTGGTCAAGTCAACCATCAAATTCCTGTCATTCTTAATCAGAAAATCGCTCAAAAATTGATGGAGAAAGTCGCCATGACGGCCATCGCTGAAAGCCTAACCGTATCAACCTCAACCGTCATCCGAAAACTAAAGGAAGGCCAGTTCAAGACTGATCTGACCTAGCTCCCTGAGAACATGTCCTGGGACTCAAACAGTCTGGGGAGAGACTGTTTGAGGTGCGAGCCTTGAAACGAGAAAGCGAGCAACAGTTTCAAGAAAGGCAAAATGAGCTTCATCGCTCAAGACTTTGACTCGCTCAAAATCATCACAATTCTAGACGGTCGGACACAAGCCACCATTCGTAACCACTTTCTGCGCTATCCGAGAGACGTCAGGAACCGTGTTAAGGTCATCACCATGGACATGTTTAGCCCTTATTACGACATCGCTAAGAAACTATTTCCAAATGTGAAAATCGTTCTCGATCGTTTCCACATTGTCCAGCATATGAGCAGGGCCATGAACAGGCTACGCATCCAAGTAATGAACCAGTTTGATCGAAAGTCTCACGAATACAGAGCCCTAAAGCGCTACTGGAACCCTCGCTCTCTCGTTTTCAAGCTCGGGCTAAACTAGTCCACTGGACTAGTTTACTCCAACAAGACAGTCGAAAGCTCAGCGATAAACGCTTTTATCGCCCAACTTTTCGCAGGCACTTGACTAATCAGGAGGTTGTCACTAAACTGCTCGGCTATTCTCAAGAGCTAAAAGAACACTACGAGCTTTATCAACTGCTCCTGTTTCATTTCCAGGAGAAGCAAGCTGACCAGCTCTTTGGGCTGATTGAGGAGACGATTTCAAGCGTTAATCCTGTCTTTCAGACAGTTTTTAGAACATTTTTGAAGGATAGGGACAAGATTATCAATGCCTTGGAATTGCCCTACTCAAACGCCAAACTCGAGGTGACCAACAATCTCATCAAGGTCATTAAGCGCAACGCTTTTGGTTTCAGAAACTTTGAAAAGACAAAACTCGCATTTTCATTGCCATAAACATAAAACGAGAGAAGACAAGAACTGTCCTCTCTCGGTGTTAAGTGGGTCAACCCACTACAGTTGACAAAGAGCCTATTTTTTTAACTTTACGCATCAGTCGCTCTGCTATGTAAGCTAAACTATAAGCTGCAGGTTGGGTTAACAAGGAAACATAAACGGGGACATACTGACTTTTTGTCTCCCAGATGAGGTGAAAAAGAACACCGCCAATAAAAAAGAGGAAGGGAAGGTACTCAAAGAGACGCAGGGATCTACCTGCCGTCTGCCGTGAGCGACATAGCCAATAAACAGCTGCCAGACTGTAGACCAGCCACAACCAGACCCCTCCCAAACGATTCAGCACGGCATAGCCAGTGCCCTCCTCATAAATGCTTTTTAGCAAGGACGTATGGGTATACTGACCACGTGCCGTTAAGGGTCCTGTCCAAATTGACTGGAAGGTCGGGTCTAACCAGGTCGAGTGAAATTTGTCTCTAAAAAATTTTGAAGCATAACCAGCATCAGATGCCAGCCGACCAAGGGCTTGTTTCAAATCCGTTCGAGCTTTTTCTTTCGCCAATGTTTGATCATAGCCGACTTTTTTTAATAAGTTTGTGTTATAAGTATTCCACCAGCCACCAACAGCACCCTTGGGGTCTTCTTGCAAGCCCATCGTGACATAGGCTAGTTTTGGAACCCCTGGAGATAAGGGCTGACCAATCGCCATTTCATAAGAAAAGGTTAGCAATTTGCTTAGTAGAAAAAAACTGACCAGCAGAGCAAGCGGTAATTTGAGGTAACATTTGCTAAGAGTTTTACCATAGGCCATCAGCCACAGAATGAACAAGACAATCAGGAAGATTTGATAGTTATTCCTAACGATTCCAGCAAAGACTGCCATCAAAATGCCTAAAATTGCCCAAGTTAGACGATGAGATTGCTGGTCTTTGAGGAAAAAATAGGTTGCAAGCACAATGAGAAATGCGCCAGGTATTGCCCCATAAGCAAACAGAATAAAGAAAAACTGGGGCAAAAAGGCAAAGGACAAGAGTATCAGATAATTTGTCACAAGACCCTTGTGATAAAGCTTATGGCAAATTGCAGCCTGAAGCCTAAGGGTCGCTAGCACTAAGATGAGATTGACACCGAAAATAAAACGTGGGCTAGATGAAAATAAGAGATAAAATCTCTCCAAAGTAACTAGCCCCAGTTGATGAGGGTGTAGGTAGAGGTACGCCCCTTGCTTGGTAAGAGAAGAAAAGTCCCCTTGGTTCATAGCAAGAGCGGCTTCAAAAACTCGTTTGGCATCAGCACGAATTACTGAATCGACATGGCTAATCAAACCATATCCAGCTAGTAGATAGAGGAGCGCACACCCCAAAAATAGATGATGGGGTGGTATCTTTTTGAGCAAAGGCGCTAGAGCAACCAAAAGAAGCAAACCTATACCCACCTCAATCAACACACTTGGTTGTTGTCGAATGAAAATCATATCCTCCAAACGGGTCAAAGGCATATAGGCTTGAAGTCGTAGGAGCTGGACGGACAAATAGAATAAGAGAAGAGCAGATATGCCAATAATAACTGCTTGAATGAGCCTAGCCACATAACGATTAAAGCTCTGCCACATTACAACAGTTCCTCAATCAAATCAGCCATCTCGTCTTTTTCCACTTGAGGTGTGATGGTAGTCAACTTAATCCCAGCCACTGCACGCTCGACCAGACCATCGACATCCAGACGTGCCTCATACTGCTCGGCATTTTTGAGTTTGGGATTGGTCTTTGGACGGTCTGGAGCGAAAATAGCACAGCAATCTTCAAAGGGCTGGATAGAAATATCAAAAGTGTCGATTTTTTGCGCCAACTCGATGATTTCCAGCTTGTCCATGGTCACAACAGGACGGATAACAGGCGTATTGGTCACGGCGTTGATGGCGACCATACTCTCCAGAGTCTGACTGGCCACCTGTCCCAGACTTTCCCCGTTGATGATCACCAAGCCCTTTCGCACCTCACGAATACGGTCGGTAATCCGCATCATAAATCGACGAGTCAGGGTCATCAGATAGGCTTCGGGTGCCTTATCCTTAATTTCCTCCTGAATCTCTGTAAACGGCACTTCAATAAAGGTGATGTTGCCACCGAACTTGGTCAGCTTGCGCGTCAGGTCGTGCGCTTTCTTGAGCGCACCTGGGCTGGTGTAGGGTGGACTGGCAAAGTGAACCGCTTCAATCTCCACCCCCCGCTTGAGCGCCAGATAGCCCGCCACAGGGGAGTCAATCCCGCCCGACAACATGAGCATGCCCTTGGGCGATGTCCCCACAGGCAAACCGCCAGCCCCCTTGACTTCCTCATGAGAGAGGTAAGCCGCTTCCTCCCGAATTTCTACCTTCAACGTCACGTCAGGAGCTTTCATTTGGGCTTTGATGGATGGCAGAGCGGTATAAACGGCATCTCCCAGATCCAGATTGAGCCCATAACTATCCAGTTCAAAGCTGTGGTCACTGCGCTTGCTGGCAATCTTAAAGGTCATGCCCTCACGGTAAAGGCCTGTCATGATAGCGACGACCGCGTCTTTGAGAGCTGGAACGGATTTCTCGACCTTGTAGACAGGTGAAAAGGCCTGGATACCGAAGATCTGCTTGAGCGATTCAGCCACAGGCTCGTAAGCTGTCCCATTGAGGTAAACGTGCCCACGATCACGGTCAGCCTTGACCACAACCTCTGGGTATACGGACAGAACATCAGCGATGTTCTTGCGAAGTTTGTTGATGAAGCGCATCTTGTTCTTGCCCTTGGTGGACAACTCACCAAAGCGAATCATGATTTCTTGATACTGCATGTGTCTCCTTTACTTGGACGGCTTAGCGTCTCACTTTCTCGGTCTTATCGTAAATCTGCTTGAAAATGGTCAAAAATTGCTCCACCTGCCCCATGTCGTTGTGAGCATCGAGACTAATACGGACAGCGGTCTGGGCATCACGGACAGGCACACCCATAGCAATCAGGGTCCCAGCTGGCTGACCAGCCTTGGAGGAGCAGGCTGAGGTAGTCGACAGGTAAATCTCATGTTCTTCAAAGGCATGAACCGTGACTTCGCCGCGAACGCCCTTGATGCCAAAGGTGATGATGGACGGTGAAAACCACTCATCTGTCCCTGAAAAGAGACGAACATCCTCAAACTGGCTCAAGGCCTTATGCAGGACGTCTCTCATCGCACGCACCTTGACACGCTGGTCATGGTCATTTTCTAGGGTCAATCGCAGCGCTTTGGCTGTTGCCGCAATGGCTGGGAGGTTCTCTGTCGTCGAGCGCAAATCGCTCTCCTGACCACCGCCTGTTAAAAGCGGTGCAATCCGCTTACCAGACTTTTTATAGAGCCAGCCGACACCACGTAAACCACGAAATTTATGACTGGAGAAAGAGGCCAAGTCCACACGGTCTGTCAGCACATCAGCCATATCACGCTTGCCAACCGCCTGCACGGCATCCACATGAAAGGTGATGCCTGGCTTATCCGCCAAAAGGTCGGAGATGGCTGAGATGGGTTGGATAGCTCCAATTTCATTGTTAACTGCCATGACGGACACCAAAATGGTATCAGGTCTGATGAGGGCTGAAAGGGCTGGGAGGTCAATCAGTCCAGCCTTGTCCACAGGAGCATAGCTCACCTCAAAGCCCAAGGTTTCCAGCCATTTGGCTGAGGTCCGCACCGCAGGGTGTTCGACACTAGACACGATGAGGTGCTTCCCAAAACTGCTCTTTTCAAGGGCAGTCCCCTTGATGGCCCAGTTGTCACTCTCCGTCCCACCAGAAGTGAAAAAAATCTCCTCTGGCAAACAGCCTAAGAGCTCGGCTATTTGGCGTCTTGACGCCTCAAGCAACCGCGTCGCCTGACCCCCCAGACCATGAAGGCTAGAGGGGTTCCCGAAAATCTTAGTCGCGACCTGCTGATAAGTCGCCATCGCCTCGGGATAGGGCTGGGTCGTCGCGGCATTGTCAAAATAAATCACGTCGTCACTCGTTTCTATCAAAATTAAAGGTGGACTGTTAAAAGGAGCCAGCACGGTTCCTCCTCTTCAATCAGCCTGAATAAAACAAAATCTATTCTCTAAACTGTCAGAAGCCGACTGTCGGTAGCTCAACAGTAGCAACATCCCCACGAGAGCTTGGTAAATCAGAAAAAAGAGGATAAAACAGGCCAGGAAAAACTCGGCGGGTAGCACCAAAATCACTGGATCAGTCGTAGGGTTAAACAACCAAGAACTGTCTCCTGGGAAAAGCAAGGTATGAAAAAGAGTGAAAAAAGTTTCAAATCCAACAACCATACCCAGCCCTGCGATAAGCACAGGAAAAAGCATAGCTCCCAAAAAAATCTGTCGATAAAAAATCAGTTCCCTATCACGCATTGCTTGGAAGAAAAAGCGCACCGCAGGATAAGCTAAACCAATAAAGACTGCTTCTGCCAGCAAGAACAAGTGTTTAACATCTGCAAAATGCTTGGCACCGCTAGCAGACACAGGAAAATCAGCCATGACAAGTTCCTGCTTCAAGGGGTGAAGCAAATAAGTCATCAACTGGTTGAAATTGTCCATGAGCTCCTGCCTAGACAGGGCAACCACTGAGGTCAACTCAAACTGCTCAATGGCTATGGGATAAAACACCCAAGCTAAGCTAATCGTTAAAAGCACCGCTAGCGCCAACAACCATAATAGACCAATAAACACTTGTCCTCTAGTTCTCATCAAAATCCCACTCCGCTAAACTATTGAGGACATAGGTCGGTACCAGTGGCAAATCAGCCACCTCTTCAGGCTTGGTGAAGCCTGTCAAAACCAGCAAACTATCAATACCATGATCAATTCCCGCCCGAATATCGGTCAAGTAATTATCACCGACAACGATGGCTTCTTCTCTCGCCACTCCGAGACGCGCCAGGGCTCTCTTCATGATAATCGCATGTGGCTTACCAACAAAGGTTGCCTCAACACGAGTTGCTAACTCCAGAAGGCGGGTGATTGTTCCACCGCCCGGCAAGAGCCCACGTTCAGTTGGAATATTAAGGTCAGGGTTAGTACCGATAAAGGTTGCTCCCTTTTGAATGGCTAAGGTCGCCGTCACCAGCTTGTCATAGGTTAACTTTGTATCCAGTCCGACAACCACGTAGGCTGGCGCTTCCGTTTCCTCCACATAACCTGCTTCAAAAATCGCTTGTTTGAGACCTGCTTCTCCGATAACATAGACTGTCTTGTCCTTGCCTAACTCATTCATGTAGTCCACTGTCGCCAGGCTTGCCGTGTAGATTTGTGCCAAATCTACCTCCAGCTCACACTGGTCGCGCAATAGTGCCTGTACCGCCTCAGGCGGACGGGTGGTGTTATTGGTCACAAAAAGGTGGGGAATCCCTCGATCCTGCAACTGGCGGACAAAAGCCTCACCAGCAGGAATCCTCTCCTTACCTCGGTAAATCGTTCCATCCAAATCAATCAAATAGCCTTTATAGGTCATGGTCTTCCTTTCTTTTTTCTATGGTATCATCGCAGAGCTGCCCAGTCGGTTATTAACTCGTTTGGTGCAGAAGTCGATTAGTAAATTCATACTGCCAAAATGTCATCTGAACCAAGGAGGGGTAACCATCAATCACTGCTAAGGTATATGAAACTGGTTTAATCATCACAACCAACGCTCAACCAACAGCTGATACGATAAGCATTCTCACCAACAGACAACCTAGTTTGTTAATGATTTTCCAACTCTACCTGTAGCTGTGGCAATTTATCTGTCCAATTCTTTGATAGCACACGCTGGCGGTACAGTGCTAGACGCTCTGGATGAGCCACAAAATGCGGAGTTGGTCTGACAATAAAGTTCACTATATCTTCTAACCCATAGGGGGCAAAAATCTCCAAGTCATACTCCAATAACCGCACCGCAATCGCTGTACAGCGTTCGGGGTACTTACTGATAGCATCACAGCTGCTCTGATAAGGGGTTGTGTGGGGACTATGCTGGTGCATCAGAGCCTGATTTTTGACCTCCCAGTGATAGGATGGGTAGCGGGTGTGCAACTGGTCTTGCAGGAGATTGACTTCTTCCTGAGTCCCTTTAGGGTCAAAAAAGACAACTGAATCGGTTACACTAAACTAGACAGAATTTATAAAGTGTTCTACACTAAAGAAAACAGGAGAACTCTATGTCTAGAAAAATCCGTCGTCAATTTAGTGATGACTTTAAGCAACAAATTGTTG
>NZ_JBGTZC010000037.1:0-18910 GCF_041807725.1 Streptococcus sp. E17BB | reverse complement strand
GTCCACTGGTGGAACCATCATCGCATTCACGGTAGTCTCGATTACCAAACACCTATGGTTAAGCGAGTTATCGCTTAACAAAAACACTTTATAAAAATTGTACAGAAAAGGGGTGCCTTTTCAGGTTTTACATGTTTTGTGGAATAGCTTTGTTTTAATCGTAAATTCACTATGAAAATAAAAATTTTGAGCTGACAAATGTTGTCGTACGCGGTAAATTAATAGTAAATGGTAAAGGAGGCTGAATATGTCTGAGCAATATAATGATTTGTATAATCAATTAGATAATCTTTTGAGTAACGGGTTTACTTCACAAGACCAATATGAGGTGCATCTCGAACTAAAAAGATACTATGAGACTTCAACAGGTGATTTGGATTTTTCGATTCGAGAGTTAGTAGGTCAGCTGTAGGTTATCATGACGAATCGTGAGTATTTCTTTCCAAACTTGGATGAGGCTGTGAGGATAGAGTATTTTGATTTGGTGCAACGACTGGAAGCATTTAGTTCATCAAAAGCAGCCTACTACCGAAGGTGTCTGCTTCAGTACTAAAAAGGTTAGCAGTGTGCTTTCCTTTTTTATTTCTTAATAGTCAAGTAAAAACAATAAAAACTTGACAAGAAATAAAAGTTTTGTCATACTTAAAGTGAGGTAAAACAAATGAAACAAATTACAAAAATTAAGGAGTACATCAAGGAACTTCCAGAAAAAGAATTGATTTTTGCCAGTGAGCTTTTCCAACGGATTGCCAGTAAGACGGCTATTTCTGAAGAAAATTTTTATAAGGTATTGGAGAGGATGGTATCAAATCAGGAACTTGCTCGAATAAGTAAAGGGGTCTATACGCGACCACAACAAACGAGATTTGGTTTGGTATTGCCTACCGAAAAGGAAATCGTTGACCAGTTTATTGAAAATGAGAAGGGGATGGTCGTGGGCTATCAGCTCTTTAACCAACTTCAATTGACGAGTCAAATTTCTAAGCAGTATCATATTTTAACCAACAACAGTCATCAAAAGTCCACCATTCAAAATATTTCTATCAAACAATCAAAACTGACCTTCACCCACTCTGTCAGAGAAACTTTGGCTATGTTGGAAGTTTTATCGGTGGTAGATAATTTGCAGGACCTTGATGAAAAGCAGTTTATTAATTACTGTGAATATTTTGCAAAAAATTCTTTTCAAGATCACGTTTTAGATTTGATTTTGAGTGAGCATCGGTATAAAAAAAGTACGCTCTATTTCTTGAAGTTGATACTGGATTCTTATCATATTCCCAATACTGTTCATCAGTATTTGTCAACCTTATCAAAATACAAAGAACCGAAGGTGGCTTACTATGAAGTTGCATAAGGATAAAGAGGCATTTGAAACTTTGTCTCAAGTCGTTAGTAAGTGGCGTCATATCCCATTAGATGCCGTGAAACGAGATTACCTAATTGTTTTGATACTACAGCAATTGTCCCAGAGTGAATTTATGGAGAGTTGTGTCTTCAAAGGTGGGACCTCGCTGAGTAAATGTTATCCTGGAACGATTGAACGTTTCTCAGAGGATATTGATTTAACATTTTTGAATACTGAGCTTAGCGAGAAACAAAAAGATAGGGCTCTTAAGAAAATCGAGGAAGTGCTGTGGTCTGGCTTGTCTATTCAAAAGTTACCTGATGAAAGGAGTAAGGTGGCTAAAAGTTCTCTCGTCTGGTTAGATGACATTGGGTCAGATTATCGGATTAAACTAGAAATAGGGAGCACTATTAGACCAGAACCAAGTCAAAAGATGACACTCCAAACCTATATCCAAGATTATTTAGAAGAAAATGGTATGTTTGATGTCATCGAAGAATTTGAACTTGAACTCATTGAAGTCAATGTTTTGGATATTACACGAACATTTTTAGATAAGGTTTTGGCTGTTAAACGACACGCTTTCAATCAAGACTTATTGAGGAAGGTGCGGCATATTTATGATGTGGTGAAACTTTTTGAGCATCCAGAAGTTCAGAACTTTTTATCAGATGAGGCAGCGTTTAAGGAATTGCTTCATCTTACTAAGAGGACAGATCAGTTCTATATTGGAAAGCGAAAAAATCATATTGAGGATTATAATCCTGATACACCATTTGCTTTTGAGAATTGGAAGTCTTTGTTTATTGCGCCTGATATTCGAAAAAATTATGAAAGCTTACATGAGGAATTACTTTATACAGAAGTTCCACAGAAATTTGATAAAGCCATTGGAGTATTTGAACAGATTGATGGTATTTTACAAAAAGTTGAAAATGATTAGCAAGTTGCTAGTCATTTTTATTTTGGGGTTTGGGGGCGAAGCTACCATAGTTTCTTATCGTCGGCTGACAAACCTGTAAGGTTTTGGTTCAGCTGGCGATTAGATTTTGGGTTATTGTGGACACAATAACTGAGCTCGCCAAAAGCCGAAAAGCGAAGCGATGAGGCTGAAGGAAGACCCCCGTATCTGATACGGTATCGGGTTAGACCCGATAGAGGCAAGTAGAGAAGGAGTATAACGAGATGACAGACCACTATCGCATTATCCGTAAGGAAATCAATCTGACACCAGAGGAGCTGCGGCAGATTCAGGAGCTGATGAGGCAAGAACACGCAGAGCAATTCTCCCCCTTTGTCCGTCAAAAGCTGATGAACTTGGTTGAGAGGAAGCAGTCGGTAGCTGACTGGTTTACCCTCTGGCAGTCCCAGAAGATTGAACAAATCAGCCGAGACATCTTACAGGTGACTATCATGGCCGAACAGACCCAGCGGGTCACGGCAGAGCACTTGCGAATTATCCTAACCTGTGTGCAAGAGCTGATGGCTGAAGTCGAGAAGGCTATCCCACTCAGTCCAGATTTTCGTGACAAGTACATGGGAGGTTAGATATGGAAAATCGTTACCGCACTAACCTCAAAAAAGTCTTTCTAACGGACCAGGAGTTAGCAACTCTGAATAATCGTATTGGACAGAGTGGCTGTAAAAATTTCTCTGCTTATGCTAGAAAGGTGCTGCTCAATCCCAATATGACCTTTCTGACCATTGATACCAGTAACTATGACGACCTGGTCTTTGAACTGAAGCGTATCGGAAATAATCTCAATCAAATTGCACGGACTGTCAACCAAACTCATCTTCTAACGTCAAGCGACTGTGAGTTCTTGGTGCAGGGCATTGGTCAACTCATCAAGGAAGTGGAGAAGGACTTTAACATCAAGTGCCAGCAGCTGAAGGAGTTTTATGGTTGTCACTAAGCACTTTGCGGTGCATAGCACCAAGTACCGCAAGAGTCTCATCAAGTACATCCTCAATCCAGAAAAGACGAAGCAGCTGAAGCTGGTCTCTGATTTTGGCATGAGCAATTACCTGGACTTTCCCAGCTATGAGGAATTGGTGGAGATGTATCAGGCTAACTTGACCAACAATGATCGGCTCTATGATTCAAGAAACGACCGTCAGCAACTCAAGCAGACCAAAATCCATGCCCACCACCTGATTCAATCCTTTTCCCCTGATGACAAGCTCACACCTGAAGAGATTAACCGTATTGGCTATGAGACCATTAAAGAATTAACAGGTGGGAGTTTTCGTTTTATTGTTGCGACCCACGTTGATAAGGACCATATCCATAACCATATCTTGATTAACGCCGTGGATAAGCAGTCAGACAAAAAACTCAAATGGGACTATGCCCAGGAGAGAAATCTTCGCCTAATTTCTGACCGCTTGGCCAAGGAAGCAGGAGCAAAAATCATCACCCCTAATCGTTACTCGCATGAGAAGTTTGAGACCTATCGCCGAACCAACAACAAGTTCGAACTCAAGCAGCGACTTTACTTTCTCATGGAAAATAGCAGGAGCTTTGAAGATTTTTTGGCCAAGGCTCCTGCTCTAAACTTGACGATAGATTTCTCTCGCAAACACGCACGCTTTCTGATGACTGACCGAGACATGAAGCAGGTTATTCGCGGCCATCAGCTGGATAAGCGACAGCCCTACACCGAGGATTATTTCCGAGAGCATTTTGCCAAACGAGCTATTGAGCAGCGACTGGAGTTTCTCTTGTCTAAAGCACGTGACCTCGCTCATCTTTTGGAAATAGCAGAGCAGGTAAACCTAAAAATCTCTCCGAAGAAAAAGCATGTGACCTTTACCTTGGTTGAGGACGGCCGAACCATTTCCATTGAGAATAAAACGGTCAGCACAAAACACCTCTATGATGTCCAGTTTTTTGAAGAGTATTTTGACCAAAAAGAAGTCTTGCAAGACCTTGATTTGACTAACTTGGTCTCAGACTTTGAAATCTACCAAGAAGAGCATGACCAGGACAAACTTCCTAGTGAGGAACTCTTGGCAGCCTACAAAGAATTCAAGGAGAAGCGAGATAAGATTCAAGAGTTTGAAGTGGTTCTAGCAGACCATCAGATTGACAAGCTGGTCAAGGACGGTATCTTTATCAGGATGACTTATGGCGTCAAAAAAGACGGCTTGGTCTTTATTCCAAACCGTAACTTAGATATTCATGAGAGCGAACAGGGCAAGTCCTACCATGTCTTTATCCGAGAGACTGCTCAATTTTTCATCTACAATAAAGAGAACTCTGATTTCAACCGCTATATGCGAAGACGTGAAATAATCCGTCAACTCACTCACGACAGCAAGCATATCCCTAAACGCAGACGCCCGACTATGGCCAGTCTCAAAGAGAAAATAGCAGAGCTTAATCTTTTGATTGACCTGGATACTGACAATAAATCCTATCAAGAGATTAAGAACGAAATGATTCAGGATATTGCTCAACTGGAGTTGATGATTACGGATTATCAGGATAAACTTGCTTACCTTAACAAGGTGGCGGAAGTGTTACTAAATCTTAATAACGCAGACCCAGAAAACCGAAGGCTAGCCCGGTATGATTATGCCAAGATGAATCTGACGGGGGTCACTACACTTGAAGATGTGGCTCATGAGATAAAACATTGCCAAGAAGAGCTAGGTAAATTGATAGATGATTATGAATATGAAGTGAGACGTGTGGAGAAGTTTATGAAGAGCATTGACAGAATGAAACGTAGTCAGAAAAAAACATTTTAGTACAAAATGATTATTTAGATATCCTATAAATAAAATAACTAATTTAGTACTGTTACAAAAAATTTACCAAATACTTTAAAATCCTTTACATGAAGTTGATAGAAACAATTTGCTAAAAGTATTATTATTTCAAGGGAGGGTTCAACAATTATGTAGGTACGTGCAGGAATGAATATATTGAACCTTTGTATTTTTTAGAAACATTATTAAGAAAAAATTTTTTATAAAAAACTTGACACGTTCCAAAAAATCGCTTACAATAATCTTGTAAACAAATAAAGGAGGAAGTCAGATGAATCTTTTACAGAAATATCGAGAAGAAAGGGGGGTGCTAATTGCGGTTCACCGTGGAACAAATGGCGGTAACGTTATCCAAAATACGACCAAGGCTTACCTGAATGCTATTCGACATAAAGGTGATATGGTTGAAGTTGACGTTGTCCGTTCTATTGATGGTGAATTCTTCGCTTTCCATGATGGTCAAGAAAAACTGGTCTTTGATATGAATATTGATCTCCGTCTCTTGCCTTCAGAACAAATTAAAGGTCTACCTTGCTTCAACTCGCTTGCTGAGCCAGTTGACCAAAGGTTAGAGACGATTGAGGAAGTTCTTACCAATCTTGAAGGTAAGAGCCTAATCAACATTGATCGTAGTTGGTTCTATTGGGACACGTTCCTTGATAAACTTAAAACCTATAAGTCATTAGATCAAGTCTTGCTTAAAGCACCAGCAAAAAGAGAGTTGCTGGAGCAATTGCGAAATTCTGGGCTAGATGTTATGTTTATGCCAATCGTCAAAACGGTTGAAGAACTAGAGTTGGTTCTAAACTTTGGAGGTATCAACTTAGTTGCAGTCGAATTGATTTTTGAAGATTTAGACTCAGAATTAGTTAGTCCTGCCACTATGCAACGACTTCGTAATAAAGGCATTCTCACTTGGGTAAATGCTCTACGTCTAAACGACACCATCGTACTGGCTGCAAGAATTGATGATGAAGTAGCTCTGTTTGATAATGGGTATTCTTGGATCAAATTAGTTGAACTTGGTTTTGATATTATTCAAACAGATTGGCCATATTTATTGTATTCTTGCTTAATTGAAAATAACTACAAAAAAATTATTAAATAGGAGAAATTCTCATGAAACACTTTAAAAAACTTTGCATGTTAGCTAGTGCGGCAATCTTGTTGACTGCTTGTGGTACATCTAAATCAGCTGAGCCAGCTAAGGGAAGTGCTCCAGCTGAAATTGACTACTCCCAAGAGATTGTCATCTATTCTAACTCAACAACTGATGGCCGTGGTGATTGGCTTAAAGAAAAAGCTGCTGAAAAAGGCTTTAAAATTTCTTACGTTGACATCTCAGGTGGTGAATTGGCTGACCGCTTGATTGCAGAGAAAAACAATGCGATTGCTGATATGGTATTTGGTTTGAACAACTTGGAGTTCAACCGTATCAAAGATGAAAAACTTCTTGTTAAATACAGTCCAGAGTGGGCAAATGAAGTAGATGCTACACTTGGTGATGCTGACGGCTACTATCACCCAATTGTTGTTCAACCATTGGTACTGATTGGTAATGCAAAAGCTGATATGCCAAGTGACTGGACAGATTTGACAAAAGATGCTTATAAAGGTGCATACGGTATCTCTGGCTTGAACACAGGTACTTCTAAAAATATCTTTGCAAGTATCGTTAGCCGCTATGCTGACGAAAAAGGTGATTTGGGTATCTCTGACGAAGGTTGGGAAGTAGCTAAGAAATACATTCAAAACGCACATACTTACGCACAGGGTGAAGATTATATCTCTGCTCTTATCGATGATAGCACCCCATTGAACTACAGCATGATGTGGGGTTCAGGCGTTCTTCAAAACGAAGCTGAACGTGGCTATAAATTCCAAGTTATGAGCCCTAAAGTAGGTGTTCCTTACGTCACTGAGCAAGTTGGTATTTTGTCAACTAGCAAGAAAGAAGCACTTGTTAAAGAGTTTATCAACTGGTTTGGTAGTGCAGAAGTTCAAAAAGCATGGAGTGATGAGTTTGGTTCAATCCCTGCTAACAAGACAGCCCTTGAAGGTGCTAAATCTGAAATTAAAGACTTTGCAAGCAGCGTTAAACCTCAAGAATTGGATTGGGAGTTCATCGGTGAGAACATTAACTCATGGGTTGAAAAAGCTGAGCTTGAATTCGTAGAATAGTAACATTTAGAAGTGAGGAGAGGTGTATATGATTACCTTTAACGATATACAAATCAAATATGCAGATTTTATTGCGATTGACAATTTGAATTTAGAAATCAAGGAAGGGGAGTTCTTTACATTTCTCGGACCAAGTGGTTGTGGTAAATCAACAACCTTGCGTACCTTAGTGGGGTTCATCAACCCCTCTAAGGGTACCATTCATGTTAATGGTAAGGACATCACGAATTTAGATCCAGAAAAACGTGAGATTGGTATTGTTTTCCAAAGTTATGCCTTGTTCCCTACAATGACAGTTTATGATAATATTGCATTTGGTCTGAAAGTTAAGAAGATTTCTCCTGAAATCATTAAAGCCAAGGTTCATGAGGTTGCTAAAAAAATCAAGATTTCTGATGAGCAACTGAAGCGTAATATTTCAGAGCTCTCCGGTGGACAGCAACAACGTGTTGCTTTAGCAAGGGCTCTGGTCTTAGAACCTAAGATTTTATGTTTGGACGAACCCCTGTCAAACTTGGACGCCAAATTGCGTGTTGATCTGCGTTTAGAGTTGAAGCGACTTCAAAAAGAGTTGGGCATCACAACGCTCTATGTCACTCACGACCAAGAAGAAGCCTTGACCTTATCTGATCGTATTGCGGTCTTTAACAATGGTTTCATTGAACAAGTTGGTACACCATATGAAATTTACAATCAGTCTAAGACAGAATTTGTATGTGATTTCATTGGTGATATCAACCATCTGTCAGAGCAAACCTTGGCTCTACTTGCTAATGGATTGCCAATTTTTGAACCAACAAGTGGCTATGTCCGCTTAGAGCGTGTTAAATTGGAAAGACAATCAGAAAGTGATTTGTCTATCCAAGGGAAGATTATTGATCTGGAATTCAATGGTGTCTTCATTAAATACACTGTTGTATTGGATAATGGACAGCAAGTTAATATCATTGAAAAGAATGATGGGCATTCAAGCCATGTTATCGATGATGTCGTGACTCTATTTATCAATCCGAAAGACATTATGCAATACGGAGGTAAGTAGTATGCTCAAAGATATTAAATGGAAAGACTGGTTACTACGGATAGGTGTTCTGTGGTTACTGGTAGCATTCATCATTTATCCAAATATCGGACTTCTGACAAATGTCTTTTTCAAAGATGGTGAGTTTTCTTTACGAGCCTTAGATAAGATTATGAGTTCAGAGCGTGCTCTTAATAGTATTGCTAACAGTTTTAAATTAGCCATTTCTATGGTAGTAACTGTTAACCTGGTTGGTACTCTCGTCGTTCTCTTGACAGAGTATTGGGATATCAAGGGAGCCAAAGTTCTCAAGCTTGGGTATATGTCTTCTTTGATTTACGGGGGTATCGTTCTCGCTACTGGCTATAAATTTGTTTATGGCAGTAATGGACTGATTACCAAGTTGTTGCTGTCTGTATTTCCTAGTATGAATCCAGATTGGTTTCATGGTTTCGGAGCAGTTTTGTTTATTATGACTTTCGCTTGTACTTCAAACCATATCATGTTCTTGACGAATGCTGTTCGTAGTGTTGACTACCACACTATTGAGGCTTCTCGAAACATGGGTGCGAAACCAATGACCGTATTCTTCAAAGTGGTGTTGCCGACATTCAAGCCGACTTTGTTTGCCTTAACCATTTTGATATTCTTAACTGGTTTGTCAGCAGTTTCTGCCCCACTTATCGTAGGTGGTAAAGAGTTTCAAACGATTAACCCCTTGATCATCAGTTTTGCAAAATCAAATGGTTCACGTGACCTTGCAGCCTTCCTGGCCATTATGTTGGGCTTGGCAACAATCTTATTGTTAACCTTGCTTAACAAGGTAGAAAAAGGCGGTAACTATGTCTCTGTGTCAAAAACAAAAGCTGGTCTGAAAAAACAAGTTATCACATCTCCAGTTTGGAATGCCATTGCTCACATTGTTGCCTACGTGCTATTTGTGATCTATATGCTACCAATTACCCTGGTTGTCCTATATTCCTTCACGGATGCATTGACCATTAAAACTGGTAACTTGAGCTTATCTAGCTTCACTTTGGCAAACTATCAAGAGCTGTTCTCTAACGCGGAGTTCTTTAAACCTTATCTTGTAAGTTTGCTTTATGCGGCATTAGCAGCCTTTGTAGCTACTGTAATTGCAATTGTTATTTCAAGAATTGTTCATAAGAACACTTATAAATTCGATAAATTCTTTGAGTATGGTGCTTTAATCCCTTGGATTTTACCAAGTACACTGATTGCACTTGGCTTGATGTTTACCTTTAATGAGCCTCGTTTGATTGTATTTAACCAGGTTCTGATTGGTACCTTAGGGATGATGCTTATTGCTTACATTATCCAAAAACTTCCGTTTTCCTATCGGATGATTCGAGCAGTATTCTTTAGTATTGATAGTGATATGGAAGAAGCCGCTCGTAGTATGGGAGCATCTAGCTTCTACACTATGGTAAAGGTCATCATTCCGTTTATTATGCCAGTTGTGCTCTCTGTTATGGTACTAAACTTTAACTCACTATTATCGGATTATGATTTATCGGTATTCCTCTACCATCCTCTCTTTAGACCACTTGGTGTTGTCATTAAATCTGCAACTGACGAGACAGCTACCGTCAACGCTATCGCAATGATGTTTGTTTATTCAGTTATCTTGATGATTATGTCAGCCTCTGCCCTTTATCTTAGCCATCGTTTCAGAACTCAAAAAGGAACGAAACGTTAATGGGTGAGTTGGGAGATTTGGCTCTACCTACGATTTTAATTAGGGTGACTTTATCAGTCGTTCTAGGTGGAATCATAGGATTTGAACGAGGAGTTAAAAACCAGGCGGCCGGAATTCGTACCTACATTCTTGTTTGTTTAGCTTCAGCCATGGTGATGATGACGAATCAATACATTGTTCTTAAACATGGCTCAGGCGATCCTACACGAATGGGTGCACAAGTTATTAGTGGCTTAGGATTTCTAGGTGCTGGAACAATTTTAGTAACAGACAACCAAAAAATTCGAGGTCTAACAACAGCAGCAGGCCTTTGGGCTTCTGCTGTTGTTGGACTAGCTACTGGTATTGGCTTTTACTCAGGTGCCCTAATTTCAACAGTTGCTCTAATAGGTATTATGACCCTATTTGCTCCCCTAAAAGATTACTTAAATAGTAGATCTAAAATTGCAGATTTCCATATTATTTTTAACTCGTTAGAGGGCTTTAATCGTCTCCTTATCTTTTTAAGTACCTCTGATATTAAGATTCTGGATATGCAAAATGGGCTTAGTCATAGTGACAAGAAGAAAGGGATATACCAAGAAGAAGCCAGTCAAGTTTCCTGCTATCTGTCCCTAAAACTTAATGAATCGTTTGATCATTTAAAATTGATGGAAGATTTATCTAGGATACCAGGTGTAATTTATTTAGAGGAATTGAAATAAGGTGTTGTCTAGACAGCACCTTATTTTATAAAGTGACTACGAAAATTCAGTGTATTTTGGTAGAATGGTAAGTGAAATAATATTGCTGTAAAGTGAAAAAAGAGGTGTGGAATGAATTTAGTCTTTGATTTTGGAAATGTGATTATTGAGTGGGACAAGGAAGTATTTTTGAAGACTTTATTACCTGATGATGAATCACGTTGTCGAGTAGATACTGCTATTTTTGGTTCAGGGTTATGGGAAGAGATGGATGCCGGACTGTATACTGTTGAAGAAGTTGAAAATAAAGTTAATGAGGAATTATCACATGAATTTGAGGAAGAAGTTCATCAAATCATGTGGTATTGGTATCGTTATGTCAGATTCTATGATGATGTTGTTAAAAAAATGGCTTCATTAAAGCAACATGGACATCAGCTATACATTCTTTCCAATACTTCTCAATTATTTTATCCGTGTATGGAAGAACGAGCACCAGAACTCGCATCAATTTTGGATGGTAAAATTTTATCTTATGAGGTTAAGCAATCCAAGCCAGCACCTGAGATTTATCGAACGTTATTGACTACATTTGGTCTTGAACCCAGTCACACTTATTTCTTTGATGACTTAGAGAAGAACCTTGAGGCTGCCCGAGATCAAGGAATAAATACTTATCAGGTAACAGATATATCATTATTTTTAGAGTATTTGGATGGTTTTTTAAATTAAGAGGCTAAGTTATGGTTACTATTAAAGATATCGCTCGTGAGGCTGGAGTGTCACATGGTACAGCATCAAATGTCTTAAATAAACGAGGAAATGTTCGAGCTTCAAAAATTAAGTTGGTAGAAGAGGCGGCAAAGCGTCTGGGGTACCAATTAAATTCACAAGCTCAGGTCTTGAGAAAAGGATTGTCAAAAAAAGTCTGTGTTTTTATTCCGTATTTTGGTCGTTTTCATTACACAGACCTCATTGATTTTCTAGTGACCTTTGATAGTGATGATTATGATATTGAATTAGTTTATTTCAAAAATCAGATTGATTTAGATGAACGGATTTTAAAGATTAGTTCACTTTTACCCCTTGCTGTGGTTTGTGTTGGGCTTGAGCCGACACGTGTGACAGACTTGGAGAAACAAGGAACTAAACTCCTTCTCGTTGATACCGAGAACTATGCTGGCATTAACTTTGATAGTGACCGTATCCAAGCACTTGTGTTAAATTTTTTAGAAGCTCGTTCCAATGGGATTGTTACACTCATCAGTCCCTATGCAGGTTTTTCTCTCTTTGAGAAACTGCATCGAACGTTGCTTAAGTCAGATTTCAGAGTACGATTGTTGACAGATTCTGACAATAACAATTTTGTGATGACGTACTCAAAATTGTCTCATTTAACGGCTAATGACACCTTAGTTGTCTCTGATAGGAAGGTTGCTAAGGAACTAAACGATTTATTTGATTGGTTTGGGAAAACAAATAGGCCTCATATTTTAGTTTTAGGTTGCCGTGATATCATCGGGCAGCATAATACCTCTTATTTGAAATTAGATTATAAATTAGTTGCGAAGCGGGTACTAACTGCTCTGGAGACTAATGATTATTCTCTTATTGAGCTTAAAGGTATTGAGAGTAATAATGAGGAAATTTGTCATAAAGTTGCTTTAACCCTAACTCTTGCAATCGTTGAATCACCCATGTCAAATGCCATTAAGGTACTTGTGGAAAAATACAAGACCCTGACAGGCATTACTATTCAGATTGAAGAATTCACCTATCAAGAATTGCTTGCCAACTTATCAAATCGAGAATTTTTGAATCGAGTTGATTTAATCCGTGTAGACATGGCCTGGTTACCAAATTTTGCCGAAACAATTTTTCGGGAGGTGACAAATCAGGAGATCGCACAGTTAATCAACAGTAAGTTGATGTCTGATATTGCCTTAGAGTATAGCTATCAGTCCGATAGGCAATACACTTTCCCATTCGATATCTCCAGCCAAGTCTTAGTTTATCGGAAAGATCTATTTGATAATACGTTGCTCCAGCGGCAGTTTTACGAGAAGTTCAAAAAACAATTGGATGTGCCAAAAACTTTTGAAGAGTTTGATCGCGTGTCGTCTTTCTTTAGTAAGTCTTTCAACAAAGATTCGCAGACTGATTTCGGCCATACACTAGCATTTAAGACCCCTATCGTTGCAACATGTGACTTTATGCCAAGATATAGAGAAAAGTTATTAAAGAATAATATGGACTTATCTGTTATCAATGAGGCATTTAAAGACTACAAAAATAGCGTGACATTTACTGACGGTAAACTAGATTTATGGTGGGAAGATCATGTTAGACATTTGCGTCTAGGTCATACCGCAATGGAAATCGTCTTTTCAAACTATATCTCACCACTGTTCTCAGGATCTGAAAAACATGATGTTACCTACCAATTTGATATTGCTAGTGTACCAGGCAAACAAGCGATGACTGGAGGTGGTTCTATTGGCATTAGTAGATACTCCGCTCAGGTCAATCACTGCTTGAACTTTTTAAATTGGCTGTATTCTCCAGAGGTTTCTCGTCTATTAGCCTACCTTGGGGGTGTACTTCCTGTAGAAACAGTTATTGGGGACACTAATCTTGGGCAAATGTATCCATGGTTTGAGAATTTTAAGGAGACCTTCAGTCAGGGTAGTAGAAGTAACTGGCATGATTTTGTTACTGATTTAGATTTTGAAAATATATTAGGACAAGAGTTAATTGAGAGATTTTCTGAATGAAATAGTGGCAGTTAGTCTAGTGGCTAATTGCTTCTTTTTTCCAAAAAATTTCACTTTATAAAGTGAAAATCCTTTCATTGAAACCGCATATCATTCCCTTTATAATTAACTTATAAAAACAAAGTTTTTATTTAATTAAAATAAAGCAGGAGGATAATATGTCAGACGGTATTGCATTACTACTAATGTCTCATGGTAATTTTGCGAAGGCTGCAATTGATAGTGCAGAGTTGATTGTAGGTAAGCAGACCAACTTTGAGACATTAGGAGTATATACAGTTGACGATGTCGAGGTTCTAAAAGAAGAGATGCTTCAAAAGATTTCCTCGTTGGATACAACTAAAGGACTGGTTGTTCTTACGGATATTATCGGAGGAACTCCAATAAATTTAGCATCACAACTTTTATCTCAGGAAAAAGTAGTAGTTGTCTCAGGGTTGAATCTACCCATGCTTTTAGAAGTTCTGATGAATCGTGGACAACAAATTGAATCATTAGCTGCTGTATTAAAGACAGCTTATGACCAAGGATTTAGTGTCAGGACTAAACAAGATTTAATTGAAGAAGGAGAAGAAGATGACTATAGTCTTTAGTAGGATAGATGATCGTTTAATTCACGGTCAAGTAGTTACGACCTGGGTTAATATGCATAAGATTGAGCAAATTATTGTTTTGAATGATAAAGTTGCTGGCGACAAAACTCAAAAAAGTATTTTGACTATGGCAGCTCCACAAGGAATTTCTGTAAAAGCATTTCCTGTTGAAAAATTTGGTGAAATTATCAAAACAAACAAAATTACTAGACGAACAATGCTACTATTTACGACTAGTGAAGATGTATTAAGAGCTTACGAAGCTGGTGTTCCAATTCCTTCTCTTAATGTGGGTGGAATGAGGTTCCAAGAAGGTAGGGAGAAGCTAACTAAGTCAGTTGCTGTTACACCTTCCGAGAAGGAAGCATTCAAGAAATTATTGGAAAACTCAGTGGAAGTAACAATTCAGATGGTTCCAAACGACGAAAAAATTAGATTAGAGGAGGTCATTTTATGATTCAGGCATTACTAATTGCAGCGTGGGCTGGTCTATGTGCAATTGATGATATTGGTACTCAAATGTTGAGACGTCCCTTGCTGATTGCTCCCGTTATCGGCTTGATAATGAGAGATGTACAAACATCATTACTCATTGGTGCTTCACTAGAAGTTATGTGGATGGGTATCGGTAATGTTGGAGCTTATTCAGCACCTGACATCATTTCAGGTACTGCAATCGGGACGGCATTAGGTCTTGCATCAGGTGGTGTTGCGACTGCTGTAGTAGTTGCGGTTCCAGCTTCTCTATTAGCTCAACAATTACTCGTACTATATCGTTCAAGTATTGTTTATTTGAATCCAATCGCTGAAAAAATCGCAGAGACTGGTGACTTTAGTAAAGTTTATCGTATTAACTATATTCCAATGGTAATTGCCTTCCTTATTCGTGCAGTTCCAACTTTCATTGCTGTATATCTCGGTGCTGGTATAGTAGACCAAGTTGTTGCTGCACTTCCAAAAGAAATTATGTCAGGTCTTTCAGTAGCAGGTAAGATTATTCCTGCTGTGGGTATTGGTCTCTTGATGCTGATGATGTTGAAAAAAGCTGAGCTTTGGACATTCCTAATCGCTGGTTTTGCTCTAGCAGTTTATCTGCAGCTTTCAGTTTTACCAATCACTCTAATCGCTTTACCGATTGCTTTGATTTACGACTTGGCAACTCAAAAAGCTCAAGTTAAAGAAGTTGTCGGACAAATTGATAATGATGAGGAGGACTATGATCTATGAGTAACAAAATTACAAAGCAAGATTTAAACAAAGTATTTTGGAGAATGCAATTACTAAACGTAACTAATAACTTCCAATCAATGCAAGCTATTGGTTTCTTGTCAAGTTTCACACCCATTCTTGAGCGTTTGTACAAGGATAAGCCAAAAGAGTTGCGTGTGAAAGCTATGAAGCGCCATCTTGAATTCTTTAACAGTCATGTTAACTCAGATGCCTTGATTCTTGGAATTGCAGCTGCCGTGGAAGAAACGACAACTGAAGATCAGAAGGATACTGTAACTGGTATCAAAACTGGCCTAATGGGACCACTCGCAGGTATTGGTGATAGTGTATTGAAATTCACTTGGTTACCAATTTGCGGAAGTATTGGTGCAGCCCTAGCATTAAGTGGTAGTGTCCTCGGTCCGATTGTAATGTTCTTACTCTATAACTTTGTAAACATTGCGTCTAAATATTATGGTATCCACTTAGGTCACGCTAAAGGTGTAGAATTGATTGAAGGAGTAGGTGGCAATATCCTGCAACGTCTATCAAATATTGCGAATATTGTCGGTCTTATGGTTATTGGAGGACTTATTGCTTCTGTCGTTAAAGTAAATGTTATCTCTGAAATTAAGGCTGGTGACAACGTTATCCTCTTCCAAGAAATGTTTGACAAAGTTATGCCTGGGCTGTTTAGCATTCTGTTAACTTTTGTTATCTATAAAATTTTGAAGAAAACAAATGGCAAACATGCTCCACTATTGATCTTTGGAATTATGGTTATTTCTATCCTCTTGACTTATTTGAAAGTGTTAGGTTAGATTATGGCTAAAGAGTTTGAAGTGAAACAGTTTCAGAAGAATATCTACACTTTTATTAGAGAAAGTGATTCTGAAAATGGAGAAGTCGAAGTATTTCTGTTAAGTAGCTCAGACGGTGAGCCAATTAAGTTTCTAAAGAAAACTGATGATAATAAATTTGAAATTCTGCTAGAGTTAGATAGAAGACCGTATTTCCTGATTAAATCCAAGTCAGGCGAGTACAAAGTTGCTGAAAGAACTTTACCAGTGTCTGGAATGAATAATTTTAGAGATATGGGTGGTTACAAAGCTAATAACGGTAAGAGAGTAAAATGGGGGGGTTATATCGTTCTGATTATATTCACAATGCAACAGAAGATGGTTTAGAATATCTAAGACAGTTGAACTTAAAGACAATTGTTGATTATAGGAGTGATAATGAGGTGTCAAAGTACCCCAATCCTATAATTCATACAGGTGTCACGAGCTTTTAACTAGATCCATCTGCTCATGTTGCAGAGCTCGCAGCTCAATTTCAGTCTTCTAAAGAGGATGAGGACATTAACCTTATCAATAAAATAATTGAGCAACAAAAATCAGGACAATTAGTTGATCACTCAGAAGTTGTCTATTCACAATATAGAACATTTGCAGAAGGTAAAGAATCTAAAGCAGCATTTTCTAAAATGCTAACGGTTCTTGCAAATCCAAATTCACCAGCTAGTGTTCAGCATTGTAGAGGAGGCAAAGATCGTACTGGTTACGGAGCTATGCTACTCTTAGGAATTCTCGGTGTCAGTAAGGAGGATTTAATTCAAGATTATCTAATTACTGGAAAAAATCGTGAGGAACGAAATAGAGTAAAAATGGAAGGGTATAGAAAACTAACAACAGATGAAAAAGTGTTAGACCATCTCTATTCTTTTATTGATACAAAGTCAGATTTTATTGAAGCCTCTATCAATTCCATTTTTGATGGTTATGGTTCAATTGAGCAATATGCTATCTCAGAGTTAGATATTGATAAGGAAATTATCGATAGACTTAGAGAAATGTATTTAGAGTAAAATATAGGAGGATAATATCGTGGGTAAGGAAGTATTGGAGAGACTAAAAATCTTAGATAGCAAACCTAGACTTAAGGCGTTATTTATCCTCCTTTTTCGTTCGGAAGATTTTGTAACGAGTTCGTATATAGCTGAAAAGTTAAATGTAACATCACGAACAATAAAATCAGATATCAATGAATTAAAATCATGTATCCAGGATTTAGGAAGTATTGAATCCAAACGGTCATTTGGTTACAAATTGCATATCAATAATCCTAGTTATATAGAGCAAATCAAAGAGCTATTTCAGATATTTCCCTCTGTCAAGTTAGAAAATGAGAAAGATACATTTGTCTTACATATTCTTAGAAGGCTGGTATCATCTACAATACCGCTCAAAATTGAAGACTTTCAGAGTGAACTACTCACGACTAGTCCTTTGACAAGAGAATTACAGGAGGTGAAAAATCTCGTTTCGAAATATGGACTAACACTCCAGATGCGTCCGAAGTATGGTATCGAGATTGTTGGCCCACAATTTAAGAAAGTGATGCTGACAATAAGAATATATAGGTATTTTGATAGATACACTACTTATAAGTCAGGGGTACCTGACTATGAAAATTTGTTTGCTTGTTCCGATTTTGACAAGGAACTTATCCGAAAAACAATTTTAAGCTCAATTACTAAATCTCGGATAGTTTTTTCGAACCTTAATATTGAAAGATTTATCATCTATTTAATTTATTTCCGAAATAATTATTATCAGAAAAATCAGGATCTAGAACTACAACCAATAAATTTTTGTTATAAATCTACGGATGAACATAAATTGATTGTTGAAATTATTGAGAAATTAAATAGCCGTCTGTATGGATTTGTTTTCGAAAAAGAAATAATTCAGTTTTTAACTTACATTGCTGTTATAAGTACGGATTTATATAGATTCTCAGATTGTTCTAGTGAAAATTATAGTCAGCTTATTATACTTGCTCAAGAAACAAGAAACTTTATCCTTAGAGAGTTATCAGATTACTTCCGATTTGATTTCTTTGAAGATTACACTTGTTTTAAAGATACTTTGAAAATAATGCTTCCGATTAGCTTAAAGATACTGCTGAAAGTATCTGACAGTATTGATTTACGCTATAAGGATTTTAGTAGGAACGATGAGCAACCAATTTTAAGGTATTTCGTAGAGAAATTATCTTGAATCGGTTACACTAAACTAGACAGAATTTATAAANTTGAATCGGTTACACTAAACTAGACAGAATTTATAAAGTGTTCTACACTAAAGAAAACAGGAGAACTCTATGTCTAGAAAAATCCGTCGTCAATTTAGTGATGACTTTAAGCAACAAATTGTTGAAAAGGGTTGCCTTTTCAAAACAAGTACACCTTAAATCGTTGGATTGCTGAAATGAGGGAGCATAGAGAATTTAAGCAATTCATCATAAATCCCACTCATAAATTAGTTTTTATAAATCTTGATGGCTTTTAGGAGTTTTTACGATGGAAGCAACGAATAGCGGTCAAATAAAGGAAATCGTGCTATAATAGTAGATGGCTATTTATTCTACTAGAACTATTTCGGTTTTCTTTTTTATTTGAGAGGATGGAAGTATGTATGAATCGGTTACACTAAACTAGACAGAATTTATAAAGTGTTCTACACTAAAGAAAACAGGAGAACTCTATGTCTAGAAAAATCCGTCGTCAATTTAGTGATGACTTTAAGCAACAAATTGTTGA
>NZ_JBGTZC010000036.1:0-19049 GCF_041807725.1 Streptococcus sp. E17BB | reverse complement strand
TGTCCACTGGTGGAACCATCATCGCATTCACGGTAGTCTCGATTACCAAACACCTATGGTTAAGCGAGTTATCGCTTAACAAAAACACTTTATAAAAATTGTACAGAAAAGGGGTGCCTTTTCACGTTTGGTCATCTTCCGGATTTCCTACAACAAGTATTCACTATGCCATCAGTGGTACTTTAGTAGGGGTTGTCAGCAATAGTGCAACAACTACAGTAGGAGCTCAACTAAAAGTAGCCGGCTTCAGTTTTAGTCATACCATCGGTAACAATTCCTACTATAGAGTACCACTAAGTCAAAATGGTACAATTAGTCTTTATTAGGAGTCGCTCAGGTTATGAAAGAAAACCTAAAATACATCATTGTTTCTTTAGCAATAGTCCTGTCAGCAGTTATACTAGGTAAATTCATCCTTGATGGCTTCGACATCTTAGGTCAATACATTGAACACGGACTGAGAACAATAACTATTCCTCGATAACTCTATATGACTAACAATCGTTGGTATCCACATAAAGTTGCTAACGCGTGCGTTAGCCTCAGCCACTTTCTCTTTAGAAGAAGTGGCTTTTTGAACCTCCTATCTTTTCTCCAACTTGTCATCAATGGTCTGAATCATCTCATCCCGCACGTCCTTGACAGGGATTTCGGTAATGACTGCGCCCAGGAAACCTCGGATAACCAGCCGCTCGGCAGTTGCTCGGTCAAGCCCTCGGCTCATGAGGTAGTACATATCCTCTGGGTCGACCTGTCCGATAGAGGCAGCATGCCCTGCGGTCACTTCATTTTCATCAATGAGGAGAATAGGATTGGCATCGCTCCGTGCTTGGTCACTCAGCATGAGCACGCGACTCTCCTGCTGGGCGTCCGCTCCTTTGGCTCCCTTAATGATATGACCGATGCCGTTAAAGGTCAAGGTTCCTCGCTCCAAAATCACCCCATGCTGGAGGATATGACCGACCGAGTGTTCCCCATAATTGGTCACACTGGTATCTACCCCCTGCACCTGACGACCACTGGAAAGCGCCACGACCTTGAGATTAGCATGGCTGCCACGATCATAAAGGTTGCTGTCAAAGTCGCAAACCACATGACCAGCATTCATCACACCCATAGCCCAGTCGACCGTCGCATCCTCATGATGGTAAACCTGACGACTGATATAACCCGTCACATCACTCCCCAAACGGTCGATGGCCGCATACTTGATTTGACTACCCCTACCAGCTATAATTTCCACGCTGACATTCGCAGCCACCGACTCAGCCCCCTCGCCCAGACTTTCCAACCGCTCCAGATAGGAGAACTTGCTATTTTTACCTGCGATGATGAGGATTTTTTTGACAAATGGCTGAGCAGACGCCCGGTCTTCCAGCAGGGAGATTTCGATAGGCTGGTCAATCTCGACCCCATCTGGCACATAGAGAACCGCTCCGCTGGTAAAATAAGCTGTGTTATAGGCTGCCAGACGATGGCTGTCATCTGGACAAGCCTGCCCTAGATAGGTCTCCAGAAGCTCAGGACGTTCCTCTAAGACCGTCGCAAGGTCTGTCAACACAACTCCCTTATCGATCAGCTCCATAGGCAGTTGTTCTAGGACGGTTTGGCTGCCGACCTCTACCAGCTTAGGATTGTCTCCGATAGCGAGAAAATCAGGCACACTCGGTAGGTCCCAGCTCTGCCCGATAGTAGACGGCATCAACTGCCAACGGTGAAACTTAACCCGCTCAATCACAGGAAATTCCAGCTCTGCCATGTTCTCAACAGCTGCCAACCGACGATCCAACAACCACTGAGGCTCCGCCTGACCCTGTGAAAAGGCTAAAATCGCTTCTTTGGTCATCTACACGTCCTCACTGTACTCTAAGCCCAGCTCCTCGGCAATCTTGGCATAGCCCTCTTGCTCCAGACGAGCCGCTAACTCTGCACCGCCCGAGAGGACGACCCGACCATCCATCATGACATGAACCACATCAGGGGTGATGTAGTTGAGCAGGCGTTGGTAGTGGGTGATGATCATAGCACCGAAGCCCTCACCCCGCATGGCATTGACCCCTTTTGAAACGACCTTGAGAGCATCAATGTCCAATCCTGAGTCAATCTCGTCTAGGAGGGCAAACTTAGGCTCTAACATGAGAAGTTGGAGGATTTCATTGCGCTTTTTCTCCCCTCCTGAGAAGCCTTCATTGAGGTAGCGCTCTGCCATCTCCTCTTTCATGCCCAAAAGCTCCATCTTTTCATCTAGCTTGGTGATAAAGTCACGGACAGAGATTTTATCCTCGTCTTCCTTACCAGCGTTCATGGCCGCACGGATAAACTCGGCATTGGTGATACCAGGGATTTCAGACGGGTACTGCATGGCTAAAAAGAGACCCAGTCGTGCCCGCTCATCCACTTCCAGCTCTAAGATATTGACCCCATCAAAGAGGACCTCCCCTTGGGTCACTTCAAAGTTGGGATTGCCCATGATGGCAGCAGACAGGGTTGATTTCCCTGTGCCGTTTGGCCCCATGATGGCAGCGACCTCTCCTGTTTTCAGGGTCAAGTTGACCCCTTTTAGAATTTCCTTGTCCTCGATGGACACATGCAGGTTTTTGATTTCTAAGGTTGACATAAAAGTTCCTTTCTCACGGCTAACGCCGAGGGTTGTTTATAGTTATTATAACAGAAAAATCCTCGCTTATCAGATACGAGGATTTGGTATTTTTGACACTGATTACGCGTTAAAACTCTCTGTCAACTGAGGCACAACTTGTTTTTTACGAGAAACAGCACCTGGTAAGAAAGCATGGTTATTTTCCAAGGTAAAGTTAAAAGCTGCTTCAACCTTATCCATGTTGCGACCGAGCGCCAAGATTTCTGAGTTAGAGTTGACAATATCTGTAATCATGAGGACAAAGTCGGAATAGCCATTATCAGCAGACGCTTTGGTGATCGCTGCTTCAATCTCCGCCTGACGGCCAAGGACTTCGGCAATGTCAACTGTGTTGACTTGAGCGACACGAACAGGGTTACCGTTGAGTTCAAAAGTCTTGGCATCGATGTCAATCAGCTCTTCGGCTGACTTGCTGGCTAGGTTTGTACCTGCTTTCAAGAGAGCCAAGCCATACTCTTCCAAATTCACCCCTGCCAGCTCTGCTAATTCCGCAGCGACCTGTGGGTCGCTCGCGTGAGTGGTCGGAGACTTGAGCAAGAGCGTGTCCGAAATCAAACCTGACAATAATAAGCCTGCAATCTCTTTTGGCACAGCGACACCAGCCTGTTTGAACTGGCGATAAACAATGGACGACGCTGAACCAACAGGTTCAAGGAGCATATAAAGCGGATTGGCAGTTTCAAAGTTAGCCACACGGTGGTGATCCACGACACCAGCTACCTCAACCTCGCGGATATCACTGATGGACTGCTGAAACTCATTGTGGTCCGTCAAAACAACCTTATCCGATCCTTCTGCTTTGGCAGAAGTCACAACACGAGGTGCTGTAACGCCAAAATAATCCAACGCAAAAGCTGTTTCTTCGTTAGGCTCGCCCAGAAGCACCGCCTCTGCATCACGCCCCCAAGCTTCACGCTCCAAATAAGCCCAAGCGTAGCTTGAAGCCGTAGCGTCAGTATCAGGGTTTTGGTGACCAAAAACTAAAATCTTAGACATGTGAGTAACTCTCTTTCCTTTATTCACCTTATTATAGCAGATTGGGCTTGTTTTGGCAAAAGTTCCTCATAAGGAAATCACGTTTCAAATTAAAAAAATACCCTGGTCAACTCCTCTAACGTGAGGAGCTAACCAAGGTATAGTTTTAAACTATTCCTTTGTTGACAACAACAAGCCAACAATAAAGCCAAGAATAGATGGTAGTACCCAACCCATACCGATGCTTGAGAATGGCAACAAACCATGACCAAAACTAACTAAGCCTTTAACAATTGATAATTCTGCCCATGGAGATGCTGCTAAACCGTCTACGATAGCAGGAAAGAGGGTAAAAATGGTCGTCCAGAGGTAAACGGCCTTTTTACCTTTGAACAGCTTATCTACTAAAGCTAGCAAAACAAGGACAATCGCCAACGGATAAAGAAACATAAGAACCGGAATAGAATAGGCGATAATATTTGTTAAACCAACATTGGCAAAAATAGCTGGGAAAATGGTAGCTACGGCTAAAAACATTTTATAAGAGACGCTAGGGAACATCTCTGAAAAAGTCTCTGAGAAAGCTGTTAAGAGCCCAACTGCTGTCTTTAAACAACCAAAGAAGACGATTAAGGCAAGTAATAGGCTACCTGCTGTTCCCAAATAATAACCAGCAATCTGTGCGAGGGCGATGCCACCATTGTCACTGATTGGAAACTGTCCAAGGCTAGTTGCCCCTGCATAAGCTAACAGGGCGTAAATCAGAGCCATAAAGCCCAGGCTGATGGCACCTGCTTTAATCATGTCCTTAGCAACTTGTTTAGGCTGGGTAACACCCAGTCCATTTAAAGCAGAGATAACCACAATGGCAAATGCTAAGGAAGCGAGGACATCAAGGGTGTTATAGCCTTCCAAAATCCCCTTGGTCAGCGCATTAGCTTGATAAGCCTCTTGAACAGCTGCCGCTCCGCTATTGCCCATAGGATTAAAAACAGAGAAAGCCAGCAAGAACCCCAAAACAAGGAGAAAAATCGGATTAAGCACTTTACCAACATAAGTGAGCAGCTTGCTAGCGTTCTGAGAAAGAAGCCAAGCCACCAAAAAGAAAAATGCAGAATAGAAAACCAAGGCTAGGGTTTGTTGCCCTTCTGGAATAAAAGGCACAACGCCAATTTGAAAAGAAGTCGTTGCTAAACGAGGGATGGCAAAGAAAGGACCAATAACGAGATAAAGCAAAATAGTAAAGAACTTGCCATAACCTTTACCAACTTTCGAAGCCAGCTCATAAACACTCTTGCTTTCGGTTAAGCCCATGGCAACGATGGCTAAAAACGGTAGTCCAATGGCTGAAACCAAAAAACCGATGGTCGCTGGCCAAAGGTTAGCCCCTGCTTCTTGCCCCATGTGAACAGGGAAAATCAAATTACCTGCACCGAAGATGATGCCAAACAGCATCGACCCGATATAAATATAATCTTTTTTCTGTAACGTTTTCATAGAAACTCCTTTATAATAATAACGTGATGATACAGCTTGCTAACGACCGATCGCTTTCCCTCCTTACCATCAAAAACAGCTACCCGCAAGAATGGGTAGCTGCTTTTTTGTCGCCCCATTCTCACTCAACACGAATAGGACAGTGACAAAAATTGTACCGTCCTATCTTCTGACAACGACTACCAAAAGTTGTGTTGTTTGTGTCATGGGAAACTCCTTGATGTTTAGTAAGGTTATTTTACCTTAGTCAGATAAGTTTGTCAAGTTTTATTTTTCAGAAAATTTCTGTATATTAACTAATCCGCTTATTATTTTTGCTTGTCATATTGTTCCAGCTGGTGCTTTTCAATTATAGCAATTAAACGTCCTGCATAATCACTACTTGTCGTATAGCCTTCTTGATAAAAGATGGCACTGGCCTCTTTGTAGGTTTTTGCTGTGGCTAGCCTTGTGTATAGCATCTCATCGCCCAATTTGTTAGCCTTTAGCCGAGTCATGTAATCAGCCATGCCTTCAGACCATGTTGAATAAACCTGATAACTCCGCTCGACGTTCTGCTCTTTGCCATCTTTGACCTCTGTTGTCCATAAAACAATACGGCGATTGCCTTCTGAGGCTGGTAAATGATAGAGATTATGGTACTTTACCCCTAGTAAAGTACGACCAGAGTCTGTTTCTAAAAGGGCTTGAGCAATTAAAACCGACGGCATAACCCCATAGCTTTTTCCTAGTTTCTGGGCTTCAGGTGCTATTTTTTTGATAAAGATAGCAGAGCTATCTGAGGTTTTGACCAGCTGATTAGCTGATTTAGGACCACCATTTAGCAAGAGTGGAATCAGGAGGCTGATGATCACACAAACCGTGATAAGCAGAGTGCCAAGAAAACTTAATCGTCGTTTCATCGATTTTTGCTCCTTAATAAATCAAGATATTCCTCCAGAGTCAGCTGATGCTCGGTCATGTATTTGGCGGAAGCAACACCCACATAGCGGTAATGCCAATTTTCCTCAGACACTCCAGTGATATGCTCCGCACCCTTTGTATATCTAAGAATAAAACCGTGTTCAGGAGCCATCGCTGCAATCTGCTTCGCCACATCAGAATAACGCATGATATCAATCGCTAAGCCCGTGTGATGTTCACTGTGACCTGCAGGCAAGACCGTCTGTGAAACAATTGTTGTCGCTTCCTCCTCACTTGTTCCCCCAGCTACCAGCTCAGCCACTCGTGTTTGAAAAAGCGCAGCTTGTTCTTCTACACTCCGATAACCAGAGTAAAGTCTCTGCAAAGGATCGGCATCTAGTGCATGGACAGCTGCCATAAACTGAGTCGTCGCCTCCACAATTCGCTGATCAACAGGAATTCCCTCAACATAACCAAGTTCTGGGACAACATTGTTAAAAGCATAATCCCGATTAACCAGGACTAATTCCCAATCATCAGGGCTAGCGTCAGGTAAGGCATCGGTTGGCTCTTTACTGCTGGATGAGCTTGTTACTGCCATGGACGACGATGATGTTGACGATCGAGGAGATTCATCAGTTGTCAGGCGAAAATCACGTGGCGACAGGAAAATGTAGAATCCTACCAAGGCGATCACGATAGCCAGCAACTGCAAGACGACTAGTATTCCCTTATTTCCTCTCATTTGCGAGTGCCTCTCTTCCCTTATAGCGATAAGATAAATCAGCGACTTGTTCAATGCTAAAGTGTCCCTTTTCATAGCTTAAAACAGTCACACTGCCGTTATCAATCATCATCTTTTCCCACCAAGGGTCAATCAGCCACAGGAGCGTGGCGATGGTCATCCCATGACAAACCACAAGCCCGTTGCCACCACCTCTTGTCTCCAAGCGCTCTGCGATGCTCACAAATCCCTGCCAAATACGGTCGCGCAATACCTCCCAAGGCTCCGCCCAGCCAGCTGTATCAGCCTCCACCAAAGCTTCCGCGATTTCTTGATAGGTTAAATCTGTCAATTTCTTGTCAAGACCAACGACGCTTGTTCTAGGCAACACACCGTGGAAGAGCTCCTCATCGTACAGACCTTCCAAGCTACCAAAACACCACTCACGTATACGACGATCTGCCGTATGCGGTAAGCTCTCCTGACCAAGCTCTTTTAAAACAATCGCTAAGGTCTCAAGAGTTCGACCGCTATCACTTGAAAAAGCTTCATCAAATGTCAATCCATCTACTGCGAATCCTTGACCCAGCTCTCGAATGCCTTCACGACCTAACGTTGTCAGAGGACTATCGCACCAACCTTGGGCACGCCCCAAGGTATTGAACATCGTCTTGCCATGACGAACAATATATAACCGTGTTTCTGTCATTGTTAACTCCTTTATGATATTATAACATAAAACCTATCCAGACGTCACAACAAGATTCATTCAGAACAAGCACTCACTTCTCATATTCTGACTAAAGTCGGCATTGACACCATCCAAGGTCAACATGAGAATCACTTATATTATCTTCCTCTGAATCATCTTAATGAAGTCGATTGAAAATCATGCTACTTTCTTACTTATTTTTCCTTGCCTATTATCATGTTGCACTGCCGTAACTTCTCAAGCACCCTGATTTTCAGCTGAGTGACTTTCTTAAATGTTTCGGTCATTACCCTGAGTTCAGGAATATTCACATAACACAAAAAGCACCAACCATGAGGTCGGTGCTATTATTTGATGTCTAATCGTTACTGATTATTCACCGCGGTGTTTTTTGATGATTTCTTCTTGTACAGACTTAGGCACATCTTCGTAGTGGTCAAAGACCATCATGAAGGTACCACGACCTTGAGTTGCTGAACGAAGAACTGTTGCATAACCAAACATTTCAGCCAATGGCACATAAGCACGAACGACTTGAACGTTACCACGAGCTTCCATACCATCAACGCGTCCGCGACGAGCTGTCACGTGACCCATAACATCACCGAGGTTATCCTCTGGTGCGGTGATAGTGACAAGCATCATTGGCTCAAGGATAGCTGGTTGAGCTGATTTAGCTGCTTCTTTAAGGGCAAGAGATGCCGCAATCTTGAAGGCTGTTTCAGATGAGTCGACATCGTGGTATGACCCATCGTAAAGCTTCGCTTTCACGTCAACCATTGGGTAGCCTGCAAGGACACCATTAGCCATAGACTCGATGAGACCTTTTTCAACAGCTGGGATAAATTCACGAGGAACCACACCACCGACGATAGCGTTCTCGAACTCGAAACCTTTACCTTCTTCGTTTGGTGTAAATTCGATCCAAACGTCACCGAACTGACCTTTACCACCAGACTGACGTTTGAAGAATCCACGCGCTTGAGTAGAAGCACGGAAAGTTTCACGGTAAGATACCTGAGGCGCACCAACGTTTGCTTCTACTTTGAACTCACGACGCATACGGTCAACAAGGACGTCAAGGTGAAGCTCACCCATACCAGAGATAACGGTCTCACCAGTTTCTGGGTTAGTTTCAACGCGGAAGGTTGGGTCTTCTTCAGCCAATTTAGACAAAGCAACACCCATCTTATCTTGGTCAGCTTTAGACTTAGGCTCAACCATGAGTTGGATAACTGGTTCTGGAACATCGATTGACTCAAGAATGATTTTCGCTTTCTCATCAGTCAATGAGTCACCAGTAGTGGTGTCTTTCAAACCAACGGCAGCAGCGATGTCACCAGAGTAAACTGTTTCGATTTCTTGACGGCTGTTAGCGTGCATCTGAAGGATACGTCCGATACGCTCACGCTTACCTTTAGACGTGTTCATCACGTATGAACCTGAGTTAAGAACACCAGAGTAGACACGGAAGAAGGTCAAACGACCTACGAATGGGTCTGTCATGATCTTGAAGGCAAGGGCCGCAAATGGCTCTTCATCAGATGATGGACGCTCTTCTTCAGCGTCTGTATCTGGGTTGATCCCTTTAATCGCTGGGATATCAATTGGGCTTGGCAGGTAGTCAAGTACCGCATCAAGCATCAACTGAACACCCTTGTTTTTGAAGGCTGAACCACAAAGAACAGGGAAGAATTCAACGTTGATGGTTGCTTTACGGATACCAGCTTTCAATTCCTCTTCAGTGATTTCTTCACCTTCAAGGTACTTCATCATGAGCTCTTCGTCAGTTTCAGCAACAGCTTCAACCAACTTCTCACGCCACTCTTGCGCTTGCTCAAGGTATTCAGCTGGAATCTCTTCTTCACGAATATCTGTACCAAGGTCGTTGGTGTAGATTTCAGCTTTCATCTTAATCAAGTCGATGATGCCAGTGAAGTCATCCTCTGCACCGATTGGGAGTTGGATTGGGTGAGCATTTGCTTGTAAACGATCATGGAGGGTAGACACAGAGTAAAGGAAGTCCGCACCGATTTTGTCCATTTTGTTGGCAAATACGATACGAGGAACGCGGTACTCAGTCGCCTGACGCCATACGGTTTCAGTTTGTGGCTCAACACCTGATTGTGAGTCAAGAACGGTAACTGCACCGTCAAGTACGCGCAGGGAACGTTGTACTTCGATGGTGAAGTCAACGTGTCCTGGGGTGTCGATGATGTTGACACGAGTGTCTTTCCATTGAGCAGTTGTTGCCGCAGAGGTGATAGTGATACCACGCTCTTGCTCTTGCTCCATCCAGTCCATTTGTGACGCACCTTCGTGGGTCTCACCGAGCTTATGGATTTTACCAGTATAGTAAAGGATACGCTCAGTTGTTGTTGTCTTACCGGCATCGACGTGCGCCATGATACCGATGTTACGAGTTTTTGCTAACGAAAATTCGCGTGCCATGAGGTTATTTCTCCTATAAATTTTGATTTCGGTACTATTATACCATATTTTATAAAGAACGGATAGGCAGAGGCCTACCCGTTCGAGTTTTCTCTTTTTAGTTGGGCGTTGGTTCTGTCCAATGCAGATTGCTTTGGCAAACAAGTCACTGACAAAAAGATAAAATCTCCTAGAAGCCTAAGCTTCGTCGTCGCTTTTCCTATTTTGTCTAGGATTTGTTTAACGCTCTCGTATCTTAGAGTTGAATACGGTCGGCATACTGTCAGTGAAAAATGATAATCTTCCTAGATTGCAAGCAATCATCGTCAGATTCCTATTTTTCACTTGTATGCTCGCCCTTAATATCCTAAGATTACCAACGGAAGTGTGCGAAGGCACGGTTGGCTTCAGCCATTTTGTGAGTGTCTTCACGTTTCTTCACAGATGCACCTGTGTTGTTTGCAGCGTCCATGATTTCTTTTGCCAAACGGTCAATCATAGTGTGTTCACCACGAGCGCGTGAAGCGTTAACCAACCAACGAAGCCCAAGTGTTATACGACGCTCTGGACGCACTTCAACTGGAACTTGGTAGTTAGAACCACCGACACGACGAGCACGAACTTCAAGAACAGGCATGATGTTCTCCATCGCTGTCTCAAATACTTCGTTAGCGTCGTTGCCAGTTACTTCTTTGATTTGCTCGAAAGCACCGTAAACGATGCTAGCCGCTGTACCACGCTTACCGTCAAGCATCACGCGGTTGATCAAGCGAGTAACTAATGTTGAATTGTACAATGGATCTGCCAAAACTTCACGTTTTGGGGCACGGTTTTTACGACTCATTCTTAGATTCTCCCTTCTTAGCCTTTAGGACGTTTTGCACCGTATTTAGAACGGCCTTGTTTACGGTTAGCAACACCTGCTGTATCAAGTGCACCACGAACGATATGGTAACGCACACCCGGAAGGTCTTTTACACGTCCACCGCGGATAAGTACAACGCTGTGCTCTTGCAAGTTGTGGCCGATACCTGGGATGTAGGCAGTAACTTCGATGAGGTTGCTCAAACGTACACGAGCGAACTTACGAAGGGCTGAGTTAGGTTTTTTAGGGGTCATTGTTCCAACACGTGTTGCAACACCACGTTTTTGTGGAGAAGACACGTTAGTTGTCACTTTGCGGTGGCTGTTGTAACCAACGTTAAGCGCTGGTGATTTAGATTTTTCTACTTTAGATTGACGTGGTTTACGAACCAACTGGTTAATTGTAGGCATCTACATTCTCCTGTAAAATTTTTAGTTTTGGTTGGACAAAGCGATCGGTGACATCCTCTATCCTGCGTGTACTTTTGCAACATTTGTCAGCACGTCTCTGTACACTTTTGAGAGACCAAAAGTAAAAAGTACCGTCTAGTATCATACCACAAGTTTAGTCTCCTCGTCAAGTGATTTGAGATTTTATTTTCTAAATCTAGTTCGACTTGCTTTTTTGGCATTTTTTTGGAAAAATGGAAGAAAATAAACTAAAGGAGTGCCTATGACTAAAATTACTCAATTGCTTAAAAAACTTAACGAGGAACAGGTCTATGCCGCAGTCGTGTCTGATCCTGTCTCTATCAACTACCTCACCGGTTATTACAGCGACCCACATGAACGCTACATGTTCCTCTTTCTCTTTTTGGAAAAAGAACCCGTGCTCTTTCTACCTGCTCTTGATGCCGCACGAGCAGAGGCGACAGTTTCTTTCCCAGTTGTTGGTTATGTTGACTCAGAAAATCCTTGGGAAAAAATCAAGGCTATTCTGCCAAAGACTGACTATCCTCAGGTAGCCATCGAGTTTGATAACCTCAATGTGACCAAACTGCGAGGCTTGGAGACTGTGTTTTCCAGCCAATTTGTCAATCTGACCCCAACCATCAACCGCCTGCGTTTGATCAAATCAGCTGATGAGATTGAAAAAATGCACGCTGCTGGGCTATTGGCCGATAAGGCCGTCCAAATCGGGTTTGACAATATCAGCCTGGACAAAACAGAGACTGATATTATCGCCAACATCGAGTATGAGATGAAGCGACTGAGCTATGGCATGAGTTTTGAGACCATGGTGCTGACAGGCGATAACGCGGCCAATCCGCACGGTATTCCTGCTGATAATCGAATCGAAAACAACGCCTTCCTGCTCTTTGACTTGGGCATCGCTGCCAACGGCTATATGAGTGACATGACACGGACAGTGGCTGTTGGTCAGCCTGACCAGTTCAAAAAGGACATTTACCAACTCTGTCTGGAGGCTCAATTAGCCGCTCAAGACTTTATTAAGCCTGGTGTGACCGCTAGCGAAGTAGATGCAGCTGCTCGCTCTGTCATTGAAAAAGCAGGTTACGGTGAGTATTTCAACCACCGTCTGGGGCATGGCATTGGGATGGATGTGCACGAATTCCCATCCATCATGGCAGGTAATGATTTGGTCATTGAAGAAGGCATGTGTTTCTCGGTCGAGCCTGGTATCTATATTCCTGGAAAGGTCGGTGTCCGTATCGAGGACTGTGGTGTGGTCACCAAAACAGGTTTTGAAGTCTTTACCCACACAAGCAAAGACCTGCTCTACTACTAATTAAACAGATAAAAAACGATTGATACCATTGGACTTGGTCAATCGTTTTTTTTATCTAGTTTAGGTCAAAGTCCAATTTGACCCGTTCGAGCACTTCTTTTAGGAGGGGGCGATTGAGGGTATAATGTCCTTTAGTCTGTCCAGAAATCAGCAAGAGGTTGGCATTGACCAGTTTTTGGACATGGAAGGTAACCGTGGCTGGACTGATGCCAAGACTGTCTGAGACGGCCTTACTCTTCTCGCCGTGTAGGCCGATTCTCTGCAAAATCTCATAGCGGACAGGGTCACTGAGGCTTTTGACCACCACATCAAGAACATCCTTGTCCACCACTTGACGGTTACCGATAAAGGCAGCCACACGGGGGAAGAGCTGGAAATAGGCAGGGCTGTCTGGTCGGTTTTTATCATAGCCAACCATTTGCATAAACTGCAAAGGCGATGTCACAAAAACCTCACAGTTACTGCGTCCTGTTTCAGCTAGGACACCCAGCACATCGTGTGACGTGTTCGCAAACAAGTCTGGGATGTCCAGCTGTTCAGAAAAAGAGCGAATCTCCTCCTCAAACTGGGCATAAAAGGGCTCATAGAGGGGACAAAGTTCCTGATAAAGAGCACTCATGCCCTGAACACATTCCTTTAGGTGCTGATAGAACCAGAGCAACTGCCAACGATAAGCAGGATCATCTGAGAAATCCTCCAAGACAAGTAGTAACGCCTCCAAACTGAGACTATCTTGTTCCTCATCGGTTAAGGAAAGGGCGAACTCCTGCTCCAGCACTGCCTCTGGTATAGCCTCAATCAAACGGGGCAGCTCTGCCATGTCCAAGGGATCCTGCCCCTGTGCCAAGAGATAACGGTAGAGCCGCAGGAAAAAGTGCCGATGAAAATAACGGTCAATCCGCTCCTTGTAAGGGGCAAGGACTGCTTTAACCTCCTCCAAGATGGCGAGGGCATCCTCCATGACTGCGCGCTCCTGACTGGTCATGTCCACATGGCTATAATCCACATAAACGAGATTGGGCAGCCAGAGAAAATCAACCAGACGGCTGCGATGCAGATGCGTCAAAAACTTCATGATAACTCCTTTGTATTTAAGCGAAAACTGAAAATGATGTAACCAACAGACAGGACTAACATGACCAGCATCAGGTGCTGAGCTGGGAAGATGACCATAAGTCCAGCTAGAAGGACTTTCATCAGGATAACACCCAGCTGAAAATAGGTTGCCATGCCTGAGAAAATCATCCCCATCTTGTCCTCAGGGAGACTGTTTTTCACCAAGGCTCCCATCTTAGGGTTGACAATCCCGATACCGAAGTTGGTCAAAAGCAGCATACCCAAAAACAAGTAGGTCTGGTGCCAGTGGAGGGTCAGAAAGATAGGCAGTAAAACAATGATCCCATACCGTAAAAAACGGATTAAATCAATCGTCATACGGCCTGACATGACCGCGATATTGCCCAGCAAACCACCGACCATCATCACCACACCAATAACAGACAGGGTCAGCGCAGGAGAGCCAAAACCGAAGGTCTTGTCCTCCGTCATCACCAAGAGAACAAAGGTTTCAATACTGGCAAAAACAGCATTAAATAAGGGCACAACAAGCATGGCAAATCGCACAGCAGGAATGCGATTCATCTCTGTCAAGGCCAGCTTTAAGCTGGACCATAAATCTGCAACAAGGGACTTTTCCGACGGACGGTCAACAACAGTGATCGGGTCTTTGAGCAGAAGAGCATTTAGTGACTTACTCAAGAACAGCATGCCCACCGCACAGACGAGAAAGGTGACCGCGTTGAGGTAGGCCAGGTTTTGGTAGGTCATGATAGCAACCAGAGCCGCGCCGCTAAATTTGAAAAGAATGGCCATGGTTTGAAAAATACTAGACGAAAAAGCCATGCCTTGCTCTCGCTCCTCAGGCGCCAGCCCCCGCAAACTGATGGGCTGATAGAGCCCACCCTCAAACTGCCCTGACATGTCAGACAGAAAATTCAGCAAAGACACAGCCACAACCACCCATAGGCTTGGCAGAAACCCCATGACAAGGCCGACCACCAGGTAAATGGCAAAGCGGAAAAACTGCGTTGCGATGATTAAGGGCACTTTTCTGGTCTGCTTATCCGCTAGGTAGCCCATGATAAAGGCAGATAAAATAGGCAAGGTCTCGGACATGGTCACGATAGCAATCGCTGTCTTAGGCTCTGGCAACAGCAAGACATAGTTCATCAGAGCCAGATAATAGACACTATCACCAAAGTTGGACAACAAGTCCAAGCCCAAAACGGATAGGTACAATTTATTGGATAGGATTTTTTTCATCACACCCTCTTTTCAATTATCACTAAAAAATTTTTTTGCGATTATCTAAATTATATCAGAAACCAAATTTTAGTCAATACTAAATTTCAATTTTGATAAAAGAAAAAACGAGGTTAACCTCGTTTTAGTTAGCAGCGTGGTAGAGTTTATAAACAGCCTGCCGATTGAGCTTGAGCCGCTTCGCAACATCCTTGATGGCAGCATTGGGCTTCTGACCTTGGGCAATAGCTTGCGCAACTAGGTCTATAATGGTCTGATCTGTCAACTCATCAGGTTTATGCTGACTTTGCTCGTAGCCAGCGACCAGTATCAGGCACTCCCCCTTGGCTGGGTGTTCTGTCAGATAAGCTATTGCTTCAGATACCATACCCCGCTGGTACTCCTCATAGAGTTTGGTCAGTTCACGCACCACCACCACCTGCCGGTCACCGTAAACCGACAGCACATTAGTCAAGGTAGCGACTAAACGGTGAGGAGACTCGTAAAAAATCTGGGTCTCTGGATAATGTTTCTTTTCTTCGAAAAAAGCGAGCTGCTGGCCTGATTTTCTCGGTAAAAACCCATAAAACACATGCGGTTGTGGCATCAGTCCACTGGCGATTAGGGCTGTCAAGCCCGCGCTAGCGCCTGGTAAAGCAACAACTGGCACCTCCTGTGCCAGTGCCGCCTGCACCAAATCATGCCCTGGATCTGAAATGCTGGGCATCCCTGCATCTGATACCTGAGCAAGTGATTGACCTGACACCAAGAGATCAATCAGAACAGGAATCTTCTCTACGGCATTGTGCTCATGAAAACTGGTCTGACGCGTTGTAATGCCAAAGTGCTTGAGCAAGAGACCTGTATTTCGCGTGTCCTCTGCCGCAATCAAATCAACATTCTTAAGCACCTCGACCGCCCGAAAGGTCATGTCCTCCAGATTGCCGATCGGGGTCGGCACCAAATACAAGGTTCCTGCTCCGCTATTATCCTTAAAACTTCGCTGTATTCTCATCGATCATCCCTGTACAATAATTCCATACAAATCAAGCAATCTTCTCTACTTCCACGGCTTTGCCCATAAAAGTCATTGCAGACATGGAAACCTTCATTGTAGAGTTGCTCCAGATGCTCCTTGCCTGTGTTATGGGTGTTTTTCTCAACAGCTGGTGCTTGTCGCTGAGCGAGCAACTCCTGCAACTGCCGATTTTCCAGACGCAATCGGGCATTCTCCTCTAATACGGTCTGGACCTGTTTTTTTAGGCGCTCGCTAGTCCCTAAAACTGTCAGCAGTTCTTCTGAAAAGCCATCAAAGGCCTGCAAAAGTTCCTTATTTGTCATTCTTCCTCCTCTAACGTCAACACCAGATAGTCCAAAGCGTTTTGGAAACTGACATTGGCTTGCCACATCCGCCTGACTTGATAGAGTTTCTCCACAATCTCCGCTCCTTTGTTGGCGTCTTCGGACTGAGCGGCTTGGCTAGTCAGTAACCGAAAGCACCAATCCTGTTCGGTCTTATCACTCGCCTTATTAACCAAGCGACTGACCTGCAAGTAAGCCTCTTCTTTACCCAATAACAACTGGTCTATCAAGCGTTGGCAAAGCCCTATCAAATCCAGCAGGCGTTTATTTGTTGCTAAGTCTGCGAGTTGATGCGGTGAGTTGGTCAGCTCCGCTAAAAGGCTTGCTTGGCTTTTTAACAGACCAGTCGCCTCAAACTGCCGCAACAGATAAGCTCTGTCTGTCGGGCAACGAAACAGTTGACAGCGACTTTTTATCGTTGGTAAAACCTTTTCTTCATCACTCGTCAACAGAAAAATATAGTAGTTGCTGGTTGGTTCTTCAATCTGTTTGAGGAGACTGTTGGCAGCGTTGGTGTGCATCTTATCAGCATCCTTGATGATGAAGACTTGGCAGTCGCCTTCGTAGCCTGATTGTGCAAAATCTCTTGCCAGCTCACGGATTTGTTCCGTTTTAATCAGCTGTCCCATAGGTTCAACCACCGTTACATCCGCAAATTCGCCTACAGCAATCAAGCGACAAGAACGGCATTTCCCGCAGGGCAAGTTTTCAGCAGATAAGTCCTCGCAAAAACGACTCTGTGCCAGATAAATGGCCAGCTCAAAACTCCCAAATTCTCCTGAGAATAAATAGGCATGGCTCAGTCTACCTCTTGCTAAGAGCCTGTCAAACGAGACTAGTAAGTTAGGTTGCAGTTCTGTTAAGACCTCTCTCATCTCTCTAAGAGCTCCTTAATGTGCAGATAAGTCTCTTCAATGACTTCTGGCAAGGGTTGACTAGCATCAATGGTTACGATGCGTTTTTCTTGCTTTGCTATGGCCTGGTAGCCCGCACGAACCCGCTGGTGCATGTCTAATCGCTCCAAGTCAAGGCGATTGACTTCTCGGTCACTATTTTGTTCGATACGTGCCAGACCAAGCTCAGAAGGCACATCAAAATAGAGGGTCAAATCAGGTACTAAACCATCTGTCGCAAAGTTGTTTAACCACCTCACACCGTCAACTCCGAGTCCTCTCCCATAGCCTTGATAAGCGACCGAACTATCGATAAATCGATCCATCAACACCAGTTCCCCCTTACCTATAGCGGGCAGAACCTTCTCCACCAGATGCTGCCGCCTAGCCGCGATATAAAGCAATAACTCAGTCTTGTCATCCATAGCTGTATGCTCAACATCCAGAATTAACTCTCGAATTTTCTCAGAAATCGCTACGCCTCCAGGTTCGCGTGTGACGGTGAGACCATCTGAACACAAATCTGCCAACCGCGGCACTAGTGCGTTCAGAACGCTGGTTTTCCCTGCGCCATCTGGCCCCTCAAAACTAATCAACAACCCTCTTGTCATGACTATCCTCTTTTCTATAGTTTTATTTTATCATTTTTTAGTTAGAAAATATAGCCTAAGTATACGAGAAGAGGGCAGCCGTATGACAGCAGGTATTGTCACTATTGTATCCTTTCTTTGCGAGCGTCTCTCAGTACAGCATCGCTCAAATCTAAACCAAGAGTATCCGCTTTGTACTTATAGCAAGAAAAAATATCAAAATCATGTCCTTAAGCCAATTATTTCTCTATGGATTGGTCACAGTAGCGCAAAAAAGCGAGATATTTTGATTTTTCAATGAAACTATGTTATAATTTGCTTTAAATGAGAAGAAAATTAAAACCCATCGTTGTGCTAATCTTTTTTAGCCTGATTACCCTAGTGATGGGAGTTGCCTACCTCAAAGAAAGGCAGCTGGATAAACAGGTGCTTCAACAAGCTAGCCAAACCATTCCAACCGCTAGCCTACCTTCTATCAATCCTGCTCCTTCATCATCTGCTGAAGAAGACATCGTTGAATTAAAACCCATTATTGATGTTTCCGGCTGGCAACTACCCTCTGATATGGATTACGATACCGTTTCACAGCATGTTTCTGGTGTTATCGTCCGCGTTTATGGCGGGTCAAAAATTACCAAAAATAACAACGCATCACACACCACAGGTATTGATAAATCTTACAAAACCCATATCACTGAGTTTCAAAAACGTGGTATCCCTGTGGCTGTCTATGCCTACGCTCTAGGTACTAGCGAAAAGGAGATGCGTGAGGAAGCTCGCGAATTTTACAAAGCCGCTTCGCCTTATAAACCAACATTTTATTGGGTTGATATAGAGGAAGAAACCATGTCAAACATGGATCAAGGGGTCAAAGCATTTCGCGATGAACTTAAAAAACTTGGTGCCGAAAACGTTGGACTCTATATCGGTACTTATTTTATGACTGAGCAACAGATTTCAATTGATGGATTTGACGCTATCTGGATTCCGACATACGGCGGCAATACCGGTTATTACGATGCTGCCCCGCAAACAGATATTGAGTACCATCTCCACCAGTATACCGACCGAGGTTGGATTGCTGGTTTCAATCATGATGTCGATATGAATCAAATTGCCCCTACTCAAGAGAACAAACTAGCTATTTTTAAAAAATTATTCGGCTCATTGCCATCAACCAATTAAATAACCTGTAAAACTCCTGAATCAAGTCATTGATTTAGGTTTTTTACTAGCAATCAAAAAACTAGACTGGTTCATGACCAATCTAGTTTTTATTAACTTACCTAGCTCGTCTTCTCAGTCCGGCTAAGCCTAGGGCTGATAAGAGGGCTGTTGCGCCGACAGCAGCTAGAGCTGTGTGAACATCGCCTGTTGCAGGGAGTCCCT
>NZ_JBGTZC010000035.1:0-20201 GCF_041807725.1 Streptococcus sp. E17BB | reverse complement strand
GTCCACTGGTGGAACCATCATCGCATTCACGGTAGTCTCGATTACCAAACACCTATGGTTAAGCGAGTTATCGCTTAACAAAAACACTTTATAAAAATTGTACAGAAAAGGGGTGCCTTTTCACATTTTAAACCTCTTGATAGGGGCACTCTTTTTAACCGCACCGATTCTTCCGACACGATTTCTTGCGATTATTATCGCTTTTTACCAACTTCTTCTCGGCTTAGTTCTCTTGATTCATGCTCGCTTACTTTTTCATGAACAACTCAGCGGTCGCTACTCCTACCTGCTTAGCGCCTTAGTGCACCTACTGGTGGCAGGGCTCATTTTAAGCTATCGTCGCTTCTTCTTATCCAGCCTTTACACCATCATCGGTTGCTATCTTATGTTCTTAGGGGGCAATAGCTGGCGCGACGGCTTGGAATTTGATTTTGGAAAGGCGATGCCAACAGCTAGACGTCAACGGTTGGGGCTACCTATTTTTCTAACCGCCCTTATTCCTGTCACGGCACTCAACAAGGTTAACAGCTACTTAGCAAAAGAGAGAAGCCAGCCCTACTATATTCGGTGACCTCAGTCAACCTGTTGACTTAGAAATCTGGATTCATACCGCCAGACGAGGGTTTGAGATGATGGGGCATGTCGACATTGCTTTTAACGGGCAAATCTATAGTTACGGTAACCACGACGTCAATAGCCACCGCTTCTTTGAAGCTATCGGTGATGGCGTCTTGATGACTCTACCTGTTGGGCAATACAAATCCAGCCTCAAGGCTGATGGCTGGCGTGCCGTCTTTGGCTACGGCTTGGTTTTAACAGCCGATGAAAAAAGAGCTATACAAGCTAATCTGGACAAACTTTTAGAAAGAGCTCCGCCATTTTCCCAAAAAACAGCTAACCAAAAGACCAGCTATCTAGGGCAAATGGTGAGCACCTACGGCGCCAAGGCCTATAAGTTCACGTCTGGCAAATATAAAACTTACTTTGTGATGACAACTAACTGCGTGCAGTTGATTGATGACATCGTTGGTAGCACAGGTCTAGATATTTTAGATAGCCATGGGATTTTGACACCAGATGCCTATCAAGCCTACCTTGAGCGAGAGTACCAAAACCCAAACAGTCGTATGGTTAGCCAAATGATTTTAGGTCAACAAGTCTAATAACGATATCATCCCCGCTAGAATCTAGCGGGGATGAGTGATGTTCTATTTAAATTTCTTATCAGGATCCCAGACAAAGCTAGCAATATCGCTAAAAATCAAGGTTAGTAAAATAAGAATCAAACCAATCAACAAAGCTGGGATACGAATCAAGTAGGTCAACACCGAAGCTTTCTTACCGTCATCGTAAGTTGCATTTTCGGCATCCAATTGATCAAAGGCAGCCTGCACACGTGCTGTCACTTCAGCGATACCGTCATCATTCATCCGTTTGATGTCAGAAATATCAATAGGGTCACCAAAATTCATATCGACACGCTCACCAGCCAAGAGCCCTTTTATGGTCATGGGACCACGGTAACTGGCAGGCATGATGCGAACCTTTGCCATCTTGGCGATGACAGCAACTCCTCCTTTGACGTCTTTTGAATGACGGCTTCCTGATGGAAACATGAGCAAGGACCGGTTGCTTTTTTTGAGCATGTTAACAGGGTAGCGGATAGCATCCTGACTAGGATTTTCGCGGTCTATGGGAAAGGCGCCACACATGCGAATCCACCAGTTGAACATGCGATTCTTAAACAGCTCTTTTTTTGCCATAAAAATAAACTGTTTAGGACGGGCAGCGTAAGCCATATAAACCGGATCCCACCAAGTGCGATGCGGAGCAACCAGGATATAGTTCTCGTCTTTATCTAAAATTTTGTCTTCATTGTGGTAGTGGGCATTGCCGTTGAGCACCCAAAGCAGAAAAACCACGAGGGTGCGTAAATAAGTGTAAAACATCAGATCTCCTTATCGTTTTCTAAGGCTACCAAAAATACCTCTGACCAACTCACGTCCAACCGCTCGGACTGCAGAATTGATAAAGCTATCGGCAGCTTTTTCAACAGCTGATTTTGGGCGACGAGCAGCTTTATCTGCTTCTTTGCGTGCGCGTTCTTGCTCTTTTTCAAGAGCTTTAGCGGCCTTCTCAGCTGCTTTAGCCTCTTCTTGCTCCGCTTTTTCGGCACTGGCTTGGGCAACTTTTTGCTCTAGAAGCTCATAAGCCGACTCCCTGTCAAGGCTCTCGGCGTATTTGTCGGTAAATGGCGAAGCATTGACTAAGCCTTGAATATCCAGAGCAGTCAATGGGGTAAAGCTTGACTGAGGCGGATAGATATAAGCTCGCTCAACGATGCTCGGCTGAGCTTGCTCATTGAGGAAAGATACCAGGGCTTCCCCGACTACCAACTCTGTAATAGCCGTCGCCACATCAAGGTCTGGATTCTGACGGAAGGTCTCAGCTGCCGTCTTGACTGCTTTGAGTTCTTTAGGCGTGTGGGCACGCAGAGCGTGTTGGATGCGGTTCCCCAGTTGCGCCAGAATCATCTCAGGCAAATCTAGCGGATTTTGTGTGATAAAGAAAATTCCGACACCCTTGGAACGAATCAAACGGACAATCTGTTCCACCTTATCAACAAAGACTTTTGGGGCATCTTTGAAAAGCAGGTGAGCTTCATCAAAGAAGAAAACCAGCTTAGGCTTAGGCTTATCCAAATCTCCCACCTCAGGCAGGTTTTCAAACAGCTCAGCCAATAACCAAAGGAGAAAAGTCGCATACAGACTAGGGGAGTGAAACAACTTAGTTGCATTGAGGATGTTGATAGCCCCATGACCATCACGGTCACGTTGCATAAAATCAAGCAAATCCAAGGCAGGCTCACCAAAGAAGATATCACCACCTTCTTCTTCCAAGACCAAAAGACTGCGCTGAATAGCAGCAACAGAGGCCTTGGCAATATGCCCATAGTCCTGGGAATACTGGCTAGCCTGCTCTGCTATTTCCCGTAACAAAGCCTGTAAGTCTTTGAGGTCAATCAAGAGCCAACCACGGTCATCAGCCACCTTGAAAGCGATGTTGAGGATGCCCGTTTGGGTCTCGTTGAGGTTGAGAAGACGCCCCAGCAAGGTCGGTCCCATCTCCGAGATGGTCGTCCGAACAGGCACACCAGCTTCGCCAAAGACGTCCCAGAGGCGAACTGGAAAGGCCTTTGGCTCATAAGTGTCAGTCAAGCCTAGCTTGTTCAAGCGTTCAGCTAGCTTCTCCGTTACCTCACCCTCACGCGCCAGATTGGCTAAATCACCCTTGATGTCTGCCAGAAAAACAGGCACGCCAGCCTGACTCAGCTGTTCAGCAAGAACCTTGAGGGTCACCGTTTTCCCCGTTCCAGTCGCACCAGCGATTAAACCGTGACGATTGAGCATATTGAGCTGGAGGGCAACGGGATTAGTTCCCTTAGCGATGGTTAGTTGTGTCATTTTGGTCTCCTTTTTTGGACAATTGCAGAGCAGATAGGCTCTTGTCACCTATCATGTGTCAGACATTCACGCCTACAGTCTGTTAAACATCAAAAGCTTGATGTTTAGACGGATTGAGCACCTACTCCTTAGTCAGTTCTTGCAAGAGCTGATCGACCTGAGCGTAGGTGGTTTGTAAATCACCAGTATTGTCAATCACTCGGTCAGCGCGCGTTTGCTTCTCAGCCAGCGACATCTGGCTCTGTAGACGTGTTTGAGCTTGGGCTAGCATATAACCATTGCGGCCCATGAGACGTTGCAGTTGTGTATCTTCATCAACCACCACCAGCCAGACCTCATCGCACCAGCTATCGTATCCCTTTTCAAAAAGCAACGGAATATCCAGCACCACCACATCATGTAGCGCAGCCAAGCAGGCTTTCTCTTCTGCCAAGGCCTGACGGATAATCTCGTCCTGCAACGCAGAGGACGTCGCCAACTGTTCTGGACTGGAAAAAATCAGTTCTGCCAACTTCGGACGGTCAAGCTCCCCATCTGGACGCAAAATCCCTGACCCAAAATGGTCAACCAGCGCCTGATAGAGCTTGCCTCCCTTGGCCTGCAAGTTATGCACCAATTGATCGGCATCAACCACTGCTACACCTTGGCGTCTCAAGTAAGCACTCACCGTCGATTTCCCAGAGGCAATCCCGCCTGTTAGTCCAATAATCCTTGCCATAATCGCTCCTTGTTTTCTTTCATTGTACCATAAAAGGCTAGGGAAATAAACTCCCTAACCCCTGCCATCATAACTTACACTTTTCTCGTTTAGTTCTCCAAAAATTTCTTAATCACATCGCGGAAAACATAGCGGACAATGTGAGCCGCTATAAAAACAGACAGCGCTGAGGATAAAATTCCCATAATAATCGCAAGAATACTAAAAGCACCAAAATTGAAAACATCTACCATAATCAAGACCTCCTGATAAATTTTACAAGATTATTATATCATAATTTCGGACATTTTTCAACTGACAAGGCAAGGACACACTGACAAAACTGCCCCTGGCACGCTATCCTCAGCTAGTTTCTGACACTTTACAGCAACTACTGAAATAAGTCTATCGCCTTTGACATTTAGGACAAAAATGACTGCCCCGACCTGCCACCTTGATTTTGACGATGTCCCGTCCACATCTGGCACAGGGCTGCCCCGTCTTCCCATAGACCTGCAAGTAGTCCTGCATGGTCCCATCCATGCCCAAAGCATTGCGATAGGTTCGAATGGTCGAGCCTCCCTTTTCAATCCCCAGCTGCAAGATCCGAATGGTCTCATCGTGTAGACGCTTGATTTCAGCTTTTTTCAGGCTGCTAGCCACACGCTCAGGATGGACCTTACTCGCCCAAAGCACCTCGTCCACGTAGATATTGCCCAGACCCGCCACCAGAGACTGGTCCAACAGGAGCGGTTTGATAGGCTTTTTACTAGCAGCTACCGCCCGCTCAAAGCTCGCATAGGCAAAGACGCCTTTTTCAGGCTCTGGTCCTAGCTTTTTCTTGGTAAAATAGCCGAGCAAATCAGCTGTTTTGACCAACTCTAGCGTGCCAAATTTACGGATATCTTGATAGACAAGGGTCTCATTGCCATCTAAGTCAAAAAAAGCATGAAAATGCTTGTTATCAGGGATTTGGTCAGATGGAAAGAGCAACCATTTACCTTCCATCCGCAAGTGAGACACCATGGTCATCTGACCGAGACCAAACAGCAGGTACTTGCCCCGACGCCCCATCTGTTCAATGATCGCCTCAGTCAAACTAGCAACAAATTCATCGCGGTCTGTCACAACCAGCCTCGGATAGCGGATCCTCACACGCTCAATCCGACGACCGACAACCAAGCGCGCCAACCCTCTTCTGATCGTCTCCACCTCTGGTAATTCTGGCATAATGCTCCTTTACAACTTGATGCTTAAATTGGCCAAATAATCACTGCCATAGACTGACAGACGATGCTGGCTATTTTTGGACTCATAGAAATCAATCATGGCAAAACCAGCACGCAACTGACCACCAATCTGCTCGTCAAGGGTATAGCTAAATTCGTAGCCGTAGTCTGGATTGATAGCTAACCGCCCAGCCTGTTCCAACTCTCTGGCGTTAAAAGGTAGTGGATAGATCAACAGCGGCTCCTCCTCTGGTTTATCCCAAACCACATCACCATCATACATGTAAACCCAAGGGTTCATATAGCCCACCATGAGGAGACCGCCTGGTTTGAGGACACGGTAACATTCCTGCCACAAGTTGGTCAAGTCCTCAATGTAAACATTGGATACTGGGCAAAAGACCAAATCAAAGGCCTCATTCTCAAAGAGAAAGGATTGGGTCATGTCCGCCTGAACAGTCTCGATGGTCAACCCCTCACGCTCTGCCACCAAACGGTCAGAGGCTAACTGCTCCTTGGAATAATCCATGATGGTTACATCATAGTCATGAAGGGCAAAAAGGGGACCTTGCTGGCCGCCACCAGAAGCCAAACCCAGCACTTTTTTACCTTTCAGCCGCTCAAACCACGCCTGCGGTACCGTTTTACCAACAGTCAAGGATACCTCGAGTGGCTGAATTTTAGCAACCATCAATTCTTCGTGACTGATTGGTTGAGTGTAGGCATTGCCACGCTTTTTTGCCACCCGATCCCAGCGGTCCTTATTATAAGCAACAACATCTGTCATGCGTTCTGCTCACTTTCTTATGATTTTAATTTAGCAGGGATTAATGGAACCATTCGAAACAGCACAGCTCTAAAACAATAATGTGAAATTGCCGTGACGGTCAAACGTTTTGGAACCATTCGAAACAGCACAGCTCTAAAACTGTTCATCTCCAGAATCAACATCCGTCGCTGTTTTGGAACCATTCGAAACAGCACAGCTCTAAAACTAACATCTTCAGTCAAGTTCTTTATCTGTTGTTTTGGAACCATTCGAAACAGCACAGCTCTAAAACAAAACTGATCAACGGTCAGGTTCTTGCTGAGTTTTGGAACCATTCGAAACAGCACAGCTCTAAAACTTGCCAACTGATGTCAGCTTCTCACCAACCGTTTTGGAACCATTCGAAACAGCACAGCTCTAAAACTAGAAACGTCCATGGCAATTCTAGTAAAAAGTTTTGGAACCATTCGAAACAGCACAGCTCTAAAACATTACAAAGTAGGCTAGTATTAAGATTTTTGTTTTGGAACCATTCGAAACAGCACAGCTCTAAAACTAGTTATCTCCTTTCTCTGTTAAATTTATGGTTTTGGAACCATTCGAAACAGCACAGCTCTAAAACTAACATCTTCAGTCAAGTTCTTTATCTGTTGTTTTGGAACCATTCGAAACAGCACAGCTCTAAAACCATGAAAGATTTATAAGGAGAACGATATGAGTTTTGGAACCATTCGAAACAGCACAGCTCTAAAACTAGTTAGTTGTACTAGATACACCAGCTCCGGTTTTGGAACCATTCGAAACAGCACAGCTCTAAAACCATACATGGGGGAAGTTGGTTAGTCGTGTCGTTTTGGAACCATTCGAAACAGCACAGCTCTAAAACCTACATGATCTACTTCAAGTCGTTTCGTTGGTTTTGGAACCATTCGAAACAGCACAGCTCTAAAACAACACATTGAAAATGGTCACGCTCTAGCGCGTTTTGGAACCATTCGAAACAGCACAGCTCTAAAACTGGCGACTATGTCCTTAGTCATATTGAGAGGTTTTGGAACCATTCGAAACAGCACAGCTCTAAAACTGTTCACGTCTGTCTACGCGCTTCAATTCAGTTTTGGAACCATTCGAAACAGCACAGCTCTAAAACGAATCCAGACAGTACTGCCTGTAGGTCGGAGTTTTGGAACCATTCGAAACAGCACAGCTCTAAAACTGTTAGCCCTATTTTACCTGAGATAGATAAGTTTTGGAACCATTCGAAACAGCACAGCTCTAAAACATCCAGAACAAAAGCATTACACCTCATGGTGTTTTGGAACCATTCGAAACAGCACAGCTCTAAAACATATGTATCAGCGGAAACTTACTGATGAAAGTTTTGGAACCATTCGAAACAGCACAGCTCTAAAACAATACTGTCTACCTTATTATCCAGAAAAATGTTTTGGAACCATTCGAAACAGCACAGCTCTAAAACATATGTATCAGCGGAAACTTACTGATGAAAGTTTTGGAACCATTCGAAACAGCACAGCTCTAAAACAATACCTAGAGGTGGCCTTTGTTGATGACGTTTTGGAACCATTCGAAACAGCACAGCTCTAAAACCTTCTTTTGTCTATAGAAATTACTAGACATGTTTTGGAACCATTCGAAACAGCACAGCTCTAAAACATCAAATCGCTCGTCTTGCCACACTCTTTTGTTTTGGAACCATTCGAAACAGCACAGCTCTAAAACTGAGGATCCGTCAGTATAATGCCAAGTAGTGTTTTGGAACCATTCGAAACAGCACAGCTCTAAAACTATATGTATGAGCGCCTAGAGGATAGAGACGTTTTGGAACCATTCGAAACAGCACAGCTCTAAAACATCATCATGAAGCCCCTCATCAATGAGCAGGTTTTGGAACCATTCGAAACAGCACAGCTCTAAAACTACATAGGATTCACAAGTCATTAGCTTATCGTTTTGGAACCATTCGAAACAGCACAGCTCTAAAACCTCGTAGGCTTTTTTACCTTTAAGATTTCGTCATCGCACTGCTCGTCTCAGCTAGACTTCAGTTTCGTCTGGCTCCTTTATAAACACTATTATACCATATTTTCTGTGATTAGGAAGTAATCATCATCTAGGACATACTGAGGCAGATCATATAATCGCCTTGGCTCTAAAAAAAGCACCGTCATCTGATTTAGATCAATGTATTCTTTCAGTCGAACCAATTCCTCACGATTGAAGTAGGCACCACTATTGACCAAGACCAGCAATCTCTTTTTAGCTAAATACTTGACAATTTGAAAAATTTCAAAGCATTTTTCGAAAATGGTATCGCTCGATGTTTCAACCCGAACTCCTAATGCTTTGATGAGTTCCAATAGCGTTATCTCATCATACTCGAGGTCCAGTTCGTTTTCGAGACATTCATAAGCAATCAGTTCAGTGATGGTAGATGATAGCTTATCAATCATTGACTTGACCTCTGGCTTATCGTTAAGCTGTTGTTCAAGGTCTGCATGAATAAGCTTTAAAACACTAGGGGCATTAACATCAAATCCTAAAATATCTGTCACCAACATCACCTCTGCTTCCTTCAATGACCTACTTTTTTGATCAAACAGTCGAAGCTCTGAGGTCTCGTTGTATTGATAAAACAGCTGGGCAAGACGGGCAAAGACAGCCGTCGACTCAACGGTCAAAACAGTTAAGCCAGATAAGGCTATCGGCTCATCAAAAATAGGTAGATTCAGCTTCATCAAATCCTTCTCCTAAAAAGACAACTCGGGCATCAGAATTGGCAACCGACTGATCCCTTTCTCCATGCAGATAGACCATTCGCGCAAACTGCTTTTCCGTCACCGTCAATAAAGTAATATGCCCCTTTTGGGGATTATTTTCCTTTAATCGTGCCAACATGGCATTGCTAGCGGTATTGTTGAGCAAAAGCTTACTGTAAACCGAAAATTGGTGCATAATGAAACCTTCACTCAGCAAAAATTTTCGAAATTTCCGATAAGCCTTGCGCTCATCTGCCGTCTCAACAGGCATATCAAACATCAATAACATTCTCATATAGCGATAGCTCATATCCTAAATTCGGGAAGCTCCTTTCCTTGACTGTTAAGTGCCTTAACAACTCTCTTCGTATAGTCGCTCACAATATTGGTCAAGTACATCTCTTTCCCTCTATAAGAGTAGGTTGCTGAGAAAATACTGAAGAGTTCGCGTTTAATGCCAATAAAGGACTTCTGCCGATTGGCATAAACGATTCGGTCAATAATCGGGCGAAAAGGCTCCATGATATCACTGGCAAAATTAAAGTGATTAAACTGATTGGCATGTTTAAGCCCCAGCTGTGTCATGCAACCGCAGACCACAACCTCTCTCGCAAACATACTCAAAAGCAAGCTATAGCCATAGTCCAAACCTGCATTGATGGGGTTATCCTGCTCCCGCGAAAAATCATTCCCAAAGAGGGTGTTAAAGTAGGTTCTAGCAGCATGTCCTTCGCGGTTGCTAGGATCAAACATTTCCAAACCATGATAAAGCTCCATGACCGCTTGCGCCTTCTCAAAAAACTGACAGTCGCCGAGAAAAGAGGCCTGATTGAGAATTTTCTGGGCAATGATTTCTGTCCATGCCCTTGCTTTGAGGTCCTCCGCCCAACCAATCTGACGAGACAGTTGCAAACTCGAATCATGCCGAGCCGCAAAAGGCATAAGCTGAGCAATGGGGAGGCGCTTATCATCACAAAAAATCAGCAAGATATTCTCATCAACCAACCGCTTCACCAACATGGTAGACAAGACAATATCCGTCGTTTCCAGCAAGAGGATATCCACCTCGGACAGATGGATCAACTCTGTCCGAGTGGCATCCTTGAAGATCAGATGGTTGTTCTTATACGATAATTTTGAGTGGGTATTGACCACTACTGTCCGCCAGCCCATCAGTCATCTCCCAGCTTAGATAAATCAATCCGTGTCTCATAAAGCCCTGTCACTGATTGGTGGATCAAGGTAGCAGAGAGACACTCTGTCACGGTCAGATAACGCTGACGAGGAATAGTCTTTCCTAGAAATTTCAACTCAGCGGGTGCTCCGTACGCGGTGAATTTCAAGAGATCAACAAACGATTTGGCCAGTTCCTTGAGATCACTCGTCTCTTTTTTCTGGGTAAATTGCTCTATTAAACTCTCCACAGCCTTTGGTTTTGACACAAACCGTTGGGCATTCGCCACAATCATTTCAAACAATTCATCAAATAAAGCCCGATGCTCCTTCAAATAAGTAAGATGATCGCCAGCATTTTTTCCGTCTACTCCCTGAGCATGGTACAAGAGAGTTACTAGATGATGTGGTAAAACTAGCTGATTGCCTTTTTGCAATTCACCAGAACTAGCGAGTAAGCGTCGACGACCATTTTCAAATTCAAACAGACTATATTTTGGCAATTTAATCATGTGATGATTTTGAATCTGGCGATAACCTTTTGCTTCTAAAAAGGCTATCGGATCTTTTTCAAACTGCTGGCGCTCCATGATGGTCACACCAACCAAGTCCTTGACCTGCTTCAGCTTTTTCGCCTTGCCTTTTTCAACAGAAGCCACCACAAGAACGGCATAGGCCACCGTTGGACTATCCACACCCCCATATTTTTTAGGGTCCAGGTACACCTCCTTGGTTTTTCGAGCAATCAGCTTGTCTGAATCCCCTTTTGGTAGTACCGTTTCTTTCGTGAAGCGACCGCTCTGAATTTCTGTCTTCTTAACAATATTGACCTGCGGATAGGATAAAACCTTTTTAACAGTGGCCATATGTTTCTTCTTATTCCAAGCAATTTCGCCAGTTTCTTCATTGATTTCCACCATCGGTCGCTCGATGATAACATCATTTGACAAACGAATGATTTCTTGGAACATGTTCATGAGGTTGGAGTAGAAAAAGGTTTTTTCGGTAGCTTTAGCATCAGTTATTGACCGTTTTCTTACTTGGTACTCCCCATAGACAAACTCTGGAGCCAGTTGAGGATATCGGGTCAAAAGGGCCTTACCAATCACTGCATTGAGATAGGCATCATGGGCATGGTGATAGTCGTTGATCTCCCGCACCTTGTGAAGACCAAATAGCTCTCTAAATTGTGAGGTAAGACTGGCTTTTAATGTCAACACCTGAACGGTTCGCTGACGTTTGCCATCAAGGACTATTGGATTGAAACGCTCATCCAGCAAGCGAGCAACATGCTTAGTGATTTGCCGTGTTTCCACTAGCTGACGCTTGATAAAACGGGCCTTGTCTTCCTCTGTCAACCCACCACGACTAGCTTTTGTCAAATTGTCATATTTGCGCTTGCTGATAAGACGAGAACGGTACAGCTGCTCCCAAAACGGTCGCATCTTAGCAACAACTTCCATTGACGGTACATTATCTAATTTTTTTCGGTTTTCTTTAGAAGTCGTCAAAACACGATTATCCAGAGAATCGTCCTTTATAAAGCTCCGTGGAATAATATGGTCGATATCGTAATCCGGTAATTTATTAACATCTAGTGCGTCACCTGTATACATATCCTTTCCATTTTGGAGATAGTAAAGGTAGAGGGCATCATTTTGCAAATGATGGTTTTGAACGTCACCCTCTATATAATCAGGCTTCTTTTCCTTAAGGATGGCACTTCCCAAACCTCCTAAAGCCTCTTCTAAACGTTTCAACCGTTCCTGAGCATTTTTTCGTCCCCTGGCTGTCGTCTGGTTTTCTCGTGCCATTTCAATGATGATATGTTCAGGTGCATATCCCATGACCTTCACCAACTCATCAACGATCTTGATACTCTGCCAAATCCCTTTTTTAATGGCTGGGCTACCTGGCAAATCAGCAATGACCTGCTTGATATCCTCGCTATCATGCTGTTCTTGGGCGTCCGCAATTTGTTTTTTGAAACTCAATCCATCATCATTGATTAACTGCATAAAGTTACGATTGCTATAGCCGTCATCAATCAAATAATCCAAAATAGTCTTACGACTGTGGTCGTCTTTCAGCCCATGAATGAGTTTGCGTGATAGGCGTCCCCAGCCAGTATAATGGCGACGCACCAGCTGTTTCAGAACAGTCCCCGAAAAATGCTGAGACAACCGTTGCTTAATCATCTCCTTGTCTTCAAAAACCGTTAAGGTATGGACAAGCTCTTCTAACACCTCTTGGTTATCCAGCTGATCCAAAAAGGCACGTCCCAATATCTTTTTCAAATCGTGGTAGGTATTTAAGGAGGCATTAAAGGCGCCTTTTTCATTATCTAAGCCAATAAGCCCCGTTATCCGAAACTGTGGAAATTCATTGTCCAAATAGGCCATTAAGACCTTCTGGGTCACCTTACGGTGCTCCTTGAAGACATGGTCGACAATCTCCTGCTTCATGTTGGCATCAAAGAAACATGGTTTCTTTTGACCTTCTGCCTCGTAACGAATCTTGGTCAGCTCGTTGTAGACGGTAAATTCCTGGTAAAGTAGACTGTGCTTGGGGAGAACCTTTTCATTTGGCAAATAGGGGTCTCGGTTGGTGAGCTTGTCGATAAAGGCGGTCGCTGACGCTTCCTTATCAACAATTTCATCAAAATTCCAAGGACGAATCTTATCATCCGATTTCCGTGATAACCAAGCAAACCGGCTCTGACCATTCGCCAATGGTCCCACATAATAAGGAATCCGGAAGGTCAAAATCTGCTCAATTTTTGCCTTGTTTTCTTCAAGAAACGGATAGTGCTTCCCTTGACGGTTTAGAATAGCCCGCAATTCCTCCAAGTGAAGCTGATGTGGGATAGAGCCATTATCAAAGGTTCGTTGCTTGCGAAGGAAATTGTCTTGTTCAATTTTTTCTAGGAAGTACTCACGCCCCCCAACACCTTTCAAAATACCCTTCAGGTATTTGTAAAACGCATCCTGAGATAACCCCTGTTCAATATAGGCGGTATAGCCTGTCTTGCTTTTGGAGCTAAAGACTTCTCTGTAAAGGTCATGCGACGTTTCCTTCAAGCAGTCTTTCAGCTTTTGTAAATCGTCCTTGTGATCCTGATAACGCTTGACCATAACCGCCGATAATTTGGCGTGAGTCGCCTCATTTGTGGTTAGAATCCCTGACAAGACGATAGCATCCGACAGTTGTTTCACCACTTGAAACAGCTCTTCATAGCGACTATCTCCCAGCTGCGTCAACAAACCTTGCAAATCATCCTCATAGGAGTCCTTCGATAATTGCAGCTTCACATCTTCAGGCAAGCTAAAAATCGAAGTAAAATTAGCCTGCAAACCGACCGTCAAGTTCAGAAATTGTTTGAGAGCTGCTTTCGCCTCTTTATCCAGTCCTTGTGTCAAAGCCAGAACCTGCTCCACTTTTTTCGACTTGCTGAGTTTTGCAGTCAAGATATCCTTGACCATTAGAGGTTGATGGCTTAGCTCTGTCCCCCGTAACCCATCAAACACCTCCAAAAATTGCTCAAATAGGGCTTGAACATCCGTATAATCAGAGGTCAATTTCCCCTCATGCAAAAAATGCCCGCGGTATTTGATGATATGTGCCAACGCCAAATAAACCAACCGCAGATCTGCTTTTTCAGGACTATCCGCCAAGTGTTTACGCAAATGGTAAATCGTTGGAAAAGTCTCATGGTAAGCTAACTCCTCTCTTAGAGTTCCAAAAATGGGGTGCTTATGCCACTGCTTGTCCTCAACACGCAGAAAAGCATCGTCTAACCGATGAAAGAACGTCTCATCCACCTGCTGCATGGGCTCAGCAAAGATTTCCTGCAAGTAACGCAGACGATTGCGACGACGGGTTAGCCGACGACGAAACACCCGCTTCATACGGCGATCTGCCGCAACCTGCCCCTCATCAAATAACAAGACACCCATCAGATTCTTCTTAATATGAGTCTTACCAGTGTTACCCATAACCGGCAGCCGCTTAGCAGGTACCTTATAATCATCCGTGATTAAGCTCCATCCGACGCTATTGGTACCGATGTCAAGTCCGATAGAATATGGTTTCTTCATAAAATAACCCCTTAAGTAAAATATTTATAACTATATTGTACTCTTATTTTAAAAATAAGCAAGCATTTAGCTACCCGATTGGCCTATTTTTTGATAGAATAAGAACAAGATTTTACTTAGTTTTACAGCTGTAGGTTTTCTAAAAAATTACTTGACAAGTTTTATAACTCATGTTATACTGAACCCGTGGAGCTATTCGAAACAGCACAGCACGTTAAAATAAGGCTTTGTCCGTATACATTTTGCGCACCGATTCGGTGTTTTTTTGTGCGATGACAAAACCAACTAGTCCCATAAAAACTAGACAGCACTCGTGTCCCATAACAGGACACCGCCAGCCTTGATCACTAAAAATAGATGCCAAATACGACTAATATTTTCAAGGGAAACAACAATAAGCATCCAACAATAACCAAAGCATCAAAAAAATTGGTAAGCCTTCTGCTATTTAGCAATAAGGCTTACCAATTTTTTGTTAGTTAAAAGAAAATCCGCTGCAAGATCCCGTCTGCATCTCGTTCATAGTAGAGTTCTGAGTGGGCATCATTGAAATAAAAGGTCAACAAATCATCCATAGAGTCCGCCAATTCTACCCTACCTGAGGCAATGTCGTCATGACTCACCCAGACCACTTCCCCTTCTTCAGAAGATTGAATCTCTCCCGTAAACTCTGTCGTTCGGTAAAGAAAGACTAAATAACGGGTACCGTCATCTCGGGTATGAAAATGCTTGACCCCCACCAATTTAGGATTAACTATGGTTAACCCTGTTTCTTCTTTGATTTCTCGGACAACCGAGGCATGAAGACTCTCCTTTTCCTCAATGTGGCCACCAGGTAGGGCGGCGCCAGACCAAGCATAGCGTTCTGGTGAGCGAAATTGCATAACAAAGCGCCCTGCAGCATCCTCTATCAAACACATATTAGTTAAAATGACTTCTTGGCATAATCGTTTCCTTTATCCTTTTATCCCATACTTATGATACCATAAAACTGACCAGATTACTCTGGTCAGCAGTACCATTATATTCTCTTGAACGCTACAAACCGTGTGCCTTGATAGGTTAACTCCCCCTCATCACCTTCTGCGAGCTGACCGTAATCGGTGCTTTTGACCCGAAATTCCTGACGGGTCTTATCAGCAAATTCAAAGGTGACATAGTAGTAGGTGTAAGCATTGTTGGTCCCCCTAACCTGCTGATGCTTGGTCACTAGGCGAGCTCCTCTCGTCAAGCGCTCTGCTTGGTTATCGCTTTGCCATTGGAACAAAAAGCGAATCAGCTGAAAACCAAAAATAGCTAGTATGATAGCAAATATAGCAAAGGGAACGAGATGAAAGTAGTAAAAGATAAAGTCTGTCATCACAACCTCCTAAAAAGCAACTTTACAAGGCGCCTCCTCCATGATCATCTTCAGTCAATCTCGAAAAATCGAAGACAAGCGGTGCTAAACCTATTCTACCGCTATCCAGCATGATATTGTCTCGCGCGATTGAAGTTATTAGCGCTCTTGGGCTTCAAAAATCCAACAACGTTTCCACTGGTGACTTTCACCTGGAGCAATGCGAATCGTCTGAATGATTTCTGGACTGACGATGTGGTCGGTCGCCCAGATCAGAAGACTGGTCGGTTTGACACTGTCAATCCCTGTCACACTCGCCTTAGCTCCCTGATGCAGCAACTTCCACGTAAAAGTGTCCTGCTCAGCGATTCCTTCAGTTGACAAGACACTAAGCGACACATCAGTCTCGCACTTGTCAAAGCGAATAGCACGACCATCCGCGATAAAATTATTGTGATCATAACCACCCCAGCCCTCTAGGCGCTCCGTCCCAAGATCTGGCATGTCAGGCAATTCCAGACGGTAGTCAGGTGAAATCGCCATACCATCAATGCTGAGAAAATTATGGCAGTACTCCTCGGTCTCCATCACACGCTCGCCAACATTTGTGATTTCCCCCTCCAAAATCAGCCTGTTGTCCTCAATCGTGATGGTTTTACGGATTGTCGCGGCGATGTCGCGGCATGGCAGAGCTTCTGTGACAAACTCCGCAGAGGTAGCTGTATGAGTAAAGCTAACAGGATAAGGCGTCACCTCAGGATAAGTGTAGTCAAAACGGTAGCCCTGATTAGAATCTTGTTTAATCAAGCCAACACCCAATTTGGGGAAATACTCACCAATCTCAGTGCCCTGACTAAAATCAGCACTAAACTCACAACATAGTCCTCGTCCACCTGACGATGGATGCCTGAGGTTCATGGGCTCATTAGCCCCAAAATGAGTATCTCCATCCAAAACAACATTTGAAATATAGCCTGCACGATCAAAACGATGGGTATCGTTTGGTCGCTCCCCAGGTTCTGAAATCTCTACCCGCAAGCGGTCGTTGGTCAAAAAAATCATCTTTTCCCTCCTTGTTAATCGCTTTCATTATATCATATTCGATTAGTTTTGTATAGATATTTGCAGTAAAAGACAGGAGAGTGACATGCAAAAAGACTTGCTGAGTGTCAAATCATATTGACTTCTAAAAAATGAAGTTGCTCACGCATCCCGACATGATAAAAAATAACGCACCTGTACTCGCGAGTACAAGTGCGTAAGCATGACTAATCTCTAGATAGGATGACAACATAACGTTCTGGATCTTCACCTTCTGAATAACTCTCAACACCAGAAATTTGAGAAATCGTTTTATGGATAATTTTACGCTCGTTGTTGCTCATCGGTTCCAAACGATGCGGACGTCCATTATCTAGCACTCGGCGCGCAGAGCGATGAGCCATATCGACCAGAGTTTCTGTACGATGTTCTAGATAATCGTGAACATTAAGCATCACATTGAAATGGCGAGAATAGCGATCATGCAAGTAGTTCTGAGCTAAAAGCTGTAAAGATTTCAAAACCTTGCCATGATAGCCGATAATACGACCTGGCTCAGGAGTATCAATCTGCAAAATGAGCTGGCGCCGACTTCTTTTAATGCTAATATCAGCTTCTAAATCCATATCATAAATAATCTGTTGAACATAAGACAAAACATCTTCTTGAGCCTGTTCAATCATTTTGGGGCTTTCGACAGCCTCTTCAATCCCATCAAATTCCTGAGCAATAAAAGCCTCAAAGTCCTTATCTTCCTGCTTTGGTGCAGTTTTCTCTGTCTGCTCTGATAAGGACACTTGCTCGTCTGCAACAACTTGACTAGTTGGTTCCTCAACTCGGACAGGCTCTGAAGCCAATTCTTCTTGCTCACGGTTTTCAACCAGTGGAGAAATCTCGACTTGAGCTGGTTTCTTACCAAATAATCCTAAAAATCCTTTTGATTCCTTGGCCAAAATAACAATATTCGCCTGTGAACGTGTTAAGCCTAAACTGGTCAGACCTTTTTCAACCGCTTCTTCAACGTTGGCCCCTGTAAATACTGCCATTGTTTCCTCCTTGATACAACTGCTTTTCTCTATTTCATTTTTATACTCGACTAAGGTTAGCGACGTTTCGCCATTTTTTTCTTAGCTCGTCTGATTTTTGCTTCTTTTTCTTTAACCGCACGTTCAGCTGCTTCACGCTCTGCAATGACCTTAAAGGGATTGTTAAATAGTAAGAGCTGGACCACTTGAAAGGCATTAGAGACTGTCCAGTAAAGGGCCACACCGCTAGCAACCTGCACAGCGAAAAGTAAAATCAATCCAGGGGCGATATAGGTCATTACCGTCGTCATCGTATCCTTGTTTGGGTTCGCTTTGCTGGTCAGCCAAGTTGATAAGAACGTAAACCCAGCTGCTAAAATTGGCAAAATAAAGTATGGGTCTGGCTTGGCAATTTCTAACCAAAGAAAATGTCCCTCTCGTAAAAACTCAACGCGAGTAAGGGCTTGGAAGAGCGCCATTAGAATAGGCAACTGCAAAAATAGTGGCAGAAAACTTGCCCAAGGGTTGATCCCTTGTTCCTTATAGAGAACTTGTGTTTCCTCCGACAACTGCACCCTGCTGTCCATATCCTTACCAGGATACTTGGCTTGCAAAGCACGCAATTGAGGTTGAAGTGCTTGCATTTTCTGGCTCGATTTAATCTGCATATTGTAAAGTGGTAGCAGAACAATCCGAATAACAATTGTAAACAGGATGATACCTAAGCCAGTCAGACCTCCAAATGATAGACTTTTAATCATTTGAGCAAAGAAAAAGACAAACTTTTCCCATAGAGAGGTTGATGAACTAGTAATATCTGCGACTTGGCTACTTGATTGACAGCCGACCAAGAACAGCAGGCTGAATAGCATTAAAATGGTTAATTTCCCTTTTTTCAAGCGATCGTCTCCTTATAAAGCTTTGCTTTGGTTAAAACATGAGAGAGGTGTTGCTTCATCTGCACATAGGTCAAGTCTTCGACACCCTTGCGAGCGATAATCACCATGTCATAGGTTTTCAAATCAGGCTCAAATTCCATGATGAGATGGCGCAGTTGGCGTTTCACTCGATTGCGACGAACAGCATTTCCAAGCTTTTTGCTGACGGATAACCCTAATCTCAAGTGAGCTAATTGTCTATTTAAACTGTAGACCACAAACTGGCGATTGGCATAGCTCTGACCTTCTTTGAATACAAGCTGAAAATCCCTGTCACGCTTCACTCGATAAGATTTTTTCATAGTATTCCTCAATCTAATCTTTAGTGCTATTATAACATAATTTTAAGAAATAAACAGCCTAAATTGAATTGAACAGAGGAAAATTATCGGTCTCTCATCTGTAAAATGACACGCAAGAAAAGGACATCTTTATCTGCTCTCAGAAACAGTATCAGAAAGAGAGGAGGATGCCCTTTTAAGGGATATTATAAAACCATCTATCAAGACCTGAACGAAGACAGAGACAAGTCTGCTTAACCATTACTCAAGAAATGAGTGAGGTCACTTCGACCAAAATCTGAAAGAATAGAGTAGCGACAGAAGTCATCAAAATCCTTTATATTTTTGATTTTTTTCAATTTTTATTATACAATAAAACCAAATAAAAAGAAAGCGGTAACACTATGTTTAAGGCAGAAATTTTTTTTTTTTACTTTTGACTATCATCGAAACTGCAACCTTGTTGTTTTTAAAAAGAGGTCTCGAAATGGGTTATTTAGACACAAAAGCTATCATCCTCACAGTTTTTTCATTTGCCTTTTTTAACCTCTGTTCATTCGCTTGGGTCTACTTTGTCATTAAAAACAAAAATAAATAGACTTATTTTTAAAAGTCAGAACTTCTCAAAAAACGCACTTCCTTGCACCTGCTCCGTAAATGTGTTATATTGATTCCGCGAAAGGATGATGTTTCCTAGACCATGAGCAACGGAAAAGCCCCAGCAGTGCAATGAACCGCACCCCAAAAGTTAGACAGATAATCTACCGAATGGGGTGCTTTTTTATGAAATTGAGCTACGAAGATAAATTAAATCTCTATGAGCTAAGAAATAAAGGGGTGACGTGGTCCCAACTTAGCCAAGCTTACGATATTCAGATTTCCAACCTCAAATATATGGTAAAGCTTATGGATAGGTATGGAGTCGAGATTGTTAGAAAGGGTAAAAATACNAACGGGTATACTATTCTTGAGAAATCAAGAGGGAGACCGCCAAAGATGGGACGAAAGAAAACGAAAACTTGGGAAGAAATGACGGAGCTAGAACGTCTTCAAAAAGAACTGGAATACCTTAGAGCGGAGAACGCCGTGCTAAAAAAGTTGAGAGATTACCGCTTACGGGACGAGGCAAAACTCAAAAAGCAACAAGAGTCATCCAAGAACTAAAAGATGAGTTTGCCCTAACGCTATTACTTGATATTTTAGATCTAGCGCAATCAAGTTATTATTACCACATCAAACAACTGGCAAAAGAAGACAAGGATTCGGCACTTAAGACTGAAATCCAAGCCATTTATGACGAACACAAGGGCAACTATGGCTATCGTCGTATTCACTTGGAACTTCGCAATCGAGGCTTCTGTGTCAACC
>NZ_JBGTZC010000034.1:0-21594 GCF_041807725.1 Streptococcus sp. E17BB | reverse complement strand
TGGTCACTATTTGGCAAGTAAACCACTTGAGCGACGTCTTTGCCGTCATCAATTGGCAGGTAGACGTCAACTGGAGCAGTTGGCTTGACGATGTTTCCATCTGTGTCAACCAGCTCGATGTCAAAAAGATTATAATCTTTTTCTCTGAGAACGCTTGGTGTTTCAGTATTTCCTGTTTCCATGTGAGTAATGCTAATACTCTCGATTTGAGCAGCAACAGTATTGTCCTGGTTACTCAGAACTGTTACCTAACACCTGTATGTTCATCATTAACAACAGGCAGAACAATTTCTTTTGTCCCCACGCGAACCTTTTTAGATTGAGCAGGGATCTCATCTTCGCTACGGACTGGATTAGTTCCCTTAGTCTCTAAAACATCATTGACATAGATATCCTCATAAACATCTACACGACTGCCGTTAACGCCTTCTTGGTCAGTTTCTTCTTTACCCTTTTTCCAGAGTTGTATCTTCTGTACGTTCAACCGTAAAGTCAATCACAATTGTTTCACGACGCTCACGTGTCTCTGTCTTCTTGGTACCAATAACGATAACCTCAGTCGTTGGCTCAATCCTCTCAACAGAACCTGGAATGTCCTCAGTAGCTGTGACTCGACCATTGACTACAGTTTCCTTAATGCGTTTGGAAACAGAGCCGTTGGCACCAGCAGTCTCAACCTCGCGATAACCGGGGTCTTTGGTGTTATCTTCTTTAGTAACAGAAGTAAATGGCAAAGCTTCTGTCACAACACGTTCACGCGTGACAACACGTGGTCCAAAGAATGCCAACTCTCTTAACGTCAACATGGTTGGTGTCGGCTCCCCTGTCGCTCTTGACTTAGCTTCCAACAATGTCAAAACGACGCGATCGACTTTAATCCCTGCCTCACCAAATTCATGGCTGACTTCTGCTTGCTCATAAGGCACAGCAATATCGTTAGACTCATAGACGGTCTCAGCACCTCGGAAAGCTACTACCTTATACTTGGTTAATGTGCCATTTGCATTAGTCCGCTTACTGATGAGCAGGCTGGTCAAATCAATTGGTTCGCCATCTTTTGAGCTGATGGTCACTGATTGTGGCAAGCGCCAGTCTGTCGGATACACCCCATCAATATGGTTAGAGGCCATACCCCACTTGAGCTCTGCAATGGTTGCCTTATTGCCATCAAGAAGTTTATCTGGCTCTGCACCTGGCTGCCAAGCTTCTGGAGCACCAGCAACTATCTTCAAGACCTTATTGTCGATTTTAGCTAGGTTTCTGTTTTCACCAAGCACGGTCACCACATTGACACGATGTCCATCGACATTACTGATGTCGCCACTCGCCACCTCAAGCACCGTTCTGCCCTTATCTGTTGGCTGGATACGATAAGCCAGCGTTTTACCATCACGCTGCTCGATAAAGGTAGCAAGATTACCATTAGACAATAGCAGATCTGGATTATTTGTCGGTAGGACAGACCGTTCAAAGGTAAGAAGAGCTGTTGTCTCGTCAGCAAAAGAAACACTAGCGACATTATTATCCGGCAGTTTTTGTGCCTCATTAATCAAGAAATCCCAGTTGAATTTTCGGAAATAAAGCGTGTAGTCGTTCTGATCACCAGAAGCATGCTCATAAAGGATACCAAAGTCATCCCCACCCAGGTGTTGCAGTGAGTTATAGGCGAATTTACCTGGTTGAATCAAGCGATGGTTCAGCCAGTTCAGTCGCCCGCCTTCTTGAACTTCAGCCACACGGACATGACCGTCAATGCGGTTGCGGTTAGAATTCCCCCAGCCAGGTCCATTTGAGTTGGCTAGAACAACGTACTCTTTGCCATCACGGACAAGATGAACAGCTGACAGTTGGACGTAATTATCTTTAACATCTTCATGACTTTCGATGTCATTTTCCCAGGTTGCGCCACCGTCTAAGCTGGTTGCCGAAGTGACCTTACCAGTCATGCTCCGCATGAACATCTTCAGTTGACCATTATTGAGTTGAACAACCGTCGCTTCTGTTTTTTGTTCACGATCATTATTCATCGTCGCATGATTGAGAACTGTGCCGTCAGCCAGACGACGATTATCATTGACCGTCTCTCCTGCCTTCCAAGTGAGACCATGGTCGTCAGAGTAAAAGACCATGGAAGGCTATGAACCACTTAATCCCCCAGCATAGTTAGTTGCATAAGCAGGCACAATCAAGCGACCCTTATGAGGACCTGTATGTAAGGCAATACCTGTACCAGAACCGATTCCTAAGAAGTTAACATGATCTTTCTTCAAAATAGGTGTTAAGTCCTGTGGACGTGACCAAGTCCGGCCATCATCGTCACTATGAGATAACCAAACATAAGAGGCATTAGCGATACGGAAAGGTGCCTCAGTGCCCTTATGGGTTTGGAAATAGATGTTACCAAGTACGGTATCCTGACCATCCCGACGAATATCACCTAAGTTAGCATAGGCTGGGCTGTTATCCTCAAGATTAACTCGAAATTCTGTGGCTTGACCTTGAGCATCATAGATAACACTATTTTCACGAACCGTATGCGTTGGTTTGTTTGTGCCATCGGTATAAAGGTTTAAATAAGCTTTACCATCATATAGTTGAATACTGAACTTCACGTGTTTCAACTGTTTGTGGCAAACCAAATACAGCTCGACCTTCTGGGGACATGTCCATAAAGGCATAGATACGCTTGGTTGTTGGGTCTTGTACCAGACCAGCATCAATCGTCAAAGGCGAGTTAACAGCACCGTTTGAAACGGCTGGGTTATTGCGCAAGTTCACAATCGGAATAATCGGTTCCCAAGTATTTCCGTTGTCGTTACTACGTCTGATAACTGTCGCAATGTCTCCTTGGTCGGCGTAGGTATTGTAGCGTTCATCAGTCGCTACAATCAGGGTTCCTGCATCTGTTTTCAAGAGGACTGGGATACGGTAATAACCTGAACCAGTAGGTCCTTTTTGACCATTACGTCCACCCTCAAACACAGGCAGTTTATCTGTTAGTGTCTCATTATCACGTGGTGGGAATTCATATGGTGTCCGTGTAAATGGTTGAGATTTGGCGATAATGTCTTCGATCGTTAAAGCTGTCTTGTAGAAACTTGCTTCGCGAATTTCAAAACCATCAACCCCCCATACTTTACCGCGCTGGGCAGCCCCGATTTGAGCATGAGCTAGATTAGGCAGGGCCGCAAAGAGAGGACTGTTCAACTGATGTGTTAATGAGTGAACACCATTGACATAGATATTGACTATTGTCCGATTCGTCGCTTTATCTTTCTCATAAGTTAAGGCAACCGCATTCCACTCACCATTCTTAACTTTCTGAGTTCCGCCATTGAGGTGAGCGTAATCGGCTTGATTGGCACTTACACGGGTCTCGATGGCTACAGTTCCTGCGTTAGAATAGAGGGCTGTGTATTGGTTGTCAACACTGTCGCTGGTAGCGTTGAATAGGGTATGGAAACCTGCATTTTCTGGAACACGATATTCAATATAAAAGGTTCCACTGTCAGCTGTTTTAAGAGCTTGTTTAACTGTTTCATCAAAGGCATAGCGTTGACAGTTTGAAGCATCCAACACTTGATTGTTAATCGTAACGACAGGTTCCTTTGATGGCTCCTCCGGTGTTTCTTAAACTTGAGGGGTCTCTTCGATTGGTTTAACACAAGATGGAATGAATTGAGCCGCAGTGACGACACCTGATCTAGCTGGTAAATTATTTGCCCAAGACTCCAAAGCAGTTAGTCGCAAGTATTGGGCCTTAACAGGTTGGAAGTTGATAACACGAGTATTATTATTTGCTCCTAAGCTAAAAGTTTTATCCTCATTCGCTACGCCACGACCGGTTGAATCACCATCGATTCTAGTTGGTGCGACAGGCTCCCAATCTGTTCCGTTTAAACTATAATCAATCTGCCCCTTAGTTAATAACCCTGCATGGTGTTTAGGGTTTGGAGAAGAGGGATCCTGAGTCGTTACTTGACGAGGAGTGTAAGTTACTTTATCCACCGTTGCAACTTCGGACATTTTTACTGTTAGGGTTGTCGCTTCCCCATCTCCAGTCGGTGCACTCTCCCAGTAGGTGTTGATGTCTGCATCCACTGCATTTGTTGCAGGTGCATTTTCCTTGCTACTGCTAGCCTCAGCGTAAGCCGAATCGACCATAACAGGTTCTGGCGTTTCTACTGCGGGTGTTGCTGCACCAGCTGAATTTGGCTGACTAGAAGGCTCTGATGCTTCTGTCGCATAAGCCGTCTGTGCTCCCAAGAGGCTCAAACCGATAACGGCAGAGCAAACACCTATGGATAATTTACGAATGCCGTATTTATTTTGCTTATCAAAAAGTTTTTTCATGAACAGCTCCTTTTATATTGATAGCGTTTTCTTTTTTGTCATTTACCATTCTAGCAATTTTCAACTCTTTTGTCAACATAAATATTCTTAATAGAACATTTATAAACTATTTCCTACTATTTACATTAATCCAGAGCAGAATAATCGCTTCAAGAGAGCTAAATTCAAGACAGATAGGACAATCTATCAGATTATTTTAAAGAAGCCTTTTACTGAAAATTATTCAAAAAACCAAATAAATATATATTATCTTATTATTTTTGTTCGACTTTGTTCAAAAAAATAGCGCTCCAAATGGAGCACTATTGTCAATGAATTAAAGTGAGTTTGTATCAATCTTGATACCAACACCTTGAGTTGTGGTGATGGTCAAGCTAGTGATATAAGTCCCTTTAGCAGTTGCTGGCTTAGCTTTGATGATTGTGTCGTGGAAAGCTTTAACGTTTTCAACGAGTTTATCAGCTTCAAATGATACTTTACCAACAAGAGCTTGAACGATACCAGCCTTGTCCGCACGGTAAGTGATTTTACCACCTTTAGACTCTTCAACAGCTTTAGCAACATCCATAGTTACTGTACCAGTTTTAGGGTTTGGCATGAGGTTACGTGGACCAAGGACACGACCAAGACGACCCACAACAGCCATCATATCTGGTGTTGCGATAACCACGTCGAAGTCCAACCAACCACCGTTGATTTTTGCAACGAGGTCATCTTCACCAACAAAGTCTGCACCAGCAGCTTTAGCTTCTTCAGCTTTCGCACCACGAGCGAAAACCAAGACACGAGCAGTTTTACCAGTACCGTTTGGCAAAACCATTGCCCCACGGATTTGTTGGTCAGCTTTACGAACGTCGATGTTAAGGTTGTAAGCCACTTCAACAGACGCATCAAATTTTGCGAAGTTTAATTCTTTAGACAAAGCCACAGCTTCTTCAACGCTGTATGCTTTTGTGCTGTCGATTTTTTCAAGAGCAGCACGCAGTTGTTTGCTTTTTTTAGCCATTTGTTATTCTCCTTGTAAGTCTGATAATTAAGGTCGGGAAACTGTCCTAAAACAAATTAGTCAGTCACAGTGAATCCCATAGAACGAGCAGTACCCTCAATCATACGCATAGCAGCTTCAAGGTTAGCAGCGTTCAAGTCAGGCATCTTAGTTTCAGCAATTTCTTGTACTTGCGCACGAGTAACTGTTGCTACTTTAGTTTTGTTTGGTGTACCTGAACCTTTTTCAACACCTGCAGCTTTCTTCAATAGAACAGCAGCTGGTGGTGTTTTACAGATGAAATCAAATGATTTATCTTCATACACAGAGATAACAACTGGGATAATCATACCAGCTTGATCAGCTGTACGAGCGTTGAACTCTTTAGTGAATCCCATGATGTTGATACCGGCTTGACCAAGCGCAGGACCAACTGGTGGAGCTGGAGTAGCTTTACCCGCTGGGATTTGCAATTTAACGAGTTTTTCGACTTTTTTAGCCATAATATAAAATCCTCCTATTGTGGTTCTCTCGGTAATTACAGATTTTTACCTCCCACAAGTATGACAAGCATACCAGATTAGTCTACCAAAAAATGAAAGCTTTGTAAAGTATTTCGCACATTTTTTATTTGTAATGGCGCTGATTTAACAAATTGTCTGGTAGGTCATGAAATGACTTGCCCTGATGGTAATTACTGAATTTCCCTAAAATGTAATTGTAGGCATCTAGCTTACTCTCATAACGGATGTAGGCATCCATCGCACGCTCATCACCCGTTTCTTCTATCACTTTTTTAGTTTCAACCATAGCCATATCATTTATCATCACTTGAGTGTGAACCCATTCTTCAAAATCGGTTAAAAATTGTTCAGCCATTGCCACAATTCCTCCTACAACAATAAAAATAGAGCCAGTCCGCTGACCAGCTCTTCTCTGCCACCACCGAGAATTGAACTCGGAACTGAGCATTACCATTGCTCTATTATACCATTTAACTATAGCGGCGACTACCTATCTATCATACTATAACTTTACTATTTTGACAAGAGATTTTATTAAAAAATTTTTCAAGCGCTGAAAACCCTAATAACTCCGCCATTTCCCAAACATCTCACCCACTATATATTGTATTCTAAAAAAACATCAACCCTATATCTTGTGTTTTTTTCGTCTTTTTGGTATGATTGGAGGGTATTACTTTTCAAGGAGATTGATATGGCTAAAATCACTGTCTTTACCAAAAATAACTGCATGCCCTGCAAAATGACCAAAAAATTTTTAACCGAAAATGGTGTGGATTTTGAGGAAATCAATATTGAGGAGCAACCTGAAAAAATCGATTACGTCAAAAGTTTAGGATTTAGTTCCGCTCCTGTGATCGAGGCTGGCAATATCGTCTTCTCTGGCTTCCAGCCCGCCAAACTTAAAAAGTTAATTTAAGATGAAACTCGTTTTCTTCACGATTACGGGACAAACCAGACGCTTTATCGCTAAGTTGAACATGGCTGAGCAAGCTCTGGAGCTGACACCTTCAACCATGGTCACCCTAGACGAGGAATTTATCCTTGTCTGCCCAACCTATGAGGATGGTGTGGATTATATTGATGATTTTTTAGATGACCACAAGGCACAGCTCAAAGGTCTTATTGGTATTGGCAACCGTAACTTTGGTCCAGACTTTTGTCATCTGGCCAAGCGTTATGCCACTACTTATCAGGTCCCCCTACTTTACACATTAGAATTTAACGGCACGCCAGACGATGTCGAATACGTCAAAGGAATTTTACAACATGAGTCTTAAAGATTTAGGCGATGTGTCTTACTTCCGCCTCAACAACGAAATCAATCGTCCAGCCAACGGACAAATCCCTCTTCATAAGGATAAAGAAGCCCTAGACGCTTTCTTCAATGAGAATGTTATCCCAAACACCAAAACCTTTACCAGTATGGTGGATAAGGTGCAATTCTTGCTTGATGAAGACTACCTAGAACAGGAATTTATCAGCCTCTACAGTCCTGAATTTATCGAAAGCTTGGCAAAACAGCTCAAGGATGCGAACTTCCGCTTCCAGTCTTTCATGGCAGCTTATAAGTTCTACCAACAGTATGCCTTAAAGACCAACGACGGCGAATTTTATCTGGAATCCTTTGAGGACCGGGTTTTGTTCAACGCTCTTTACTTCGCTAATGGTGATGAGGAACTGGCACGCACCTTGGCTGACGAGATGATTCATCTGCGCTACCAGCCGGCAACCCCATCTTTCCTCAACGCTGGTCGTAGTCGCCGTGGGGAGCTGGTGTCTTGCTTCCTGATTCAAGTGACGGACGACATGAACGCCATCGGTCGTTCCATCAACTCTGCTCTGCAATTGTCCCGTATCGGTGGGGGCGTAGGCATCTCTCTATCAAACCTCCGCGAAGCTGGAGCGCCAATCAAGGGCTACGCTGGAGCTGCTTCTGGTGTTGTTCCAGTCATGAAATTGTTTGAAGACAGCTTCTCCTACTCCAACCAGTTAGGGCAACGTCAGGGGGCTGGTGTTGTTTATCTGGATGTTTTCCACCCAGATATCATCAATTTCCTATCGACGAAAAAGGAAAATGCGGACGAGAAAATCCGTGTTAAAACCCTATCTTTGGGGCTGACTGTACCAGACAAGTTCTACGAGCTGGCTCGTAAAAATGAGGACATGTACCTCTTCAGTCCTTACTCTATTGAGCGCGAGTACGGTGTGCCATTTAACTACATCAACATCACCGAGAAATACGATGAGCTGGTGGCCAATCCAAACATCACCAAGACCAAGATTAAGGCGCGTGATTTGGAGACCGAGATTTCCAAACTTCAACAAGAATCTGGCTACCCTTACATCATCAATATTGACACGGCTAACCGCAGCAATCCTATCGATGGTCGGATTATCATGAGTAATTTGTGCTCTGAGATTTTACAGGTTCAAAAAACCAGCCACATCAATGATGCTCAGGTCTTTGAAACCCTTGGAACAGATATTTCTTGTAATTTGGGCTCGACCAACATCGTCAACCTGATGACATCACCTGATTTTGGCAAATCCGTGCGTGCCATGACGAGGGCTTTGACCTTTGTTACGGATAGCTCAAGCATTGAAGCTGTCCCAACCATCAAGAACGGTAACGAACAGGCTCACACCATCGGTCTGGGAGCTATGGGACTGCATTCCTACTTTGCTCGTCATCACATGCACTACGGTAGTCCAGAGTCTATTGAGTTTACAGACATTTACTTCATGCTTCTCAACTACTGGACCTTGGTGGAATCTAACAACATCGCCCGTGAGCGTGGCACTAGCTTTGTCGGTTTTGAAAAGTCAAAATACGCTGATGGGACATACTTTGACAAGTATGTGACGGGGCAATATCAACCGCAGTCTGAGCAAGTGAAAACCCTCTTTGCTGGTCACTTTATTCCGACTGGAGAGGACTGGGCTAAACTCCGTGAAGCTGTTCAAGAACACGGTCTCTACCATCAAAACCGTCTGGCCGTTGCGCCAAATGGCTCTATCAGCTACATCAACGATGTGTCTGCTTCTATTCATCCGATTACACAACGCATCGAGGAACGTCAAGAGAAGAAAATCGGTAAGATTTACTACCCTGCTTCTGGACTTGCGACCGACACTATCCCTTACTACACTTCTGCCTACGACATGGACATGAGAAAGGTAATTGATGTTTATGCCGCAGCAACCGAACACGTTGACCAAGGCTTATCCATGACCCTCTTCCTTCGCAGCGAAATGCCTCTTGGACTCTACGAATGGAAGACCGAGACCAAGCAAACCACACGCGACTTGTCTATCCTCCGTAACTACGCCTTTAACAAGGGCGTCAAGTCCATCTACTACATTCGCACCTTTACGGATGACGGCGAGGAAGTCGGATCCAACCAATGTGAGAGCTGTGTGATTTAATCCGCTACTGCTTGTTGCGAAATCTAATTTTTTGTCGCCAAGTTTTTAACAGCTTGGCTTTTTTATGATATAATAGACCTATTGATTTTCAAAAAGGATATCCCCATGACAAATTACTACAACGCCATCAACTGGAACGCTATCGAAGATGCGGTGGACAAGTCCACCTGGGAAAAACTGACTGAGCAGTTTTGGCTGGATACTCGTATCCCTTTGTCAAACGACTTAGACGACTGGAGAAAGCTTACTACCACTGAAAAAGACTTGGTGGGTAAGGTTTTTGGCGGGCTGACCTTACTTGACACGGTGCAATCCGAAAGCGGTATGGCTCAGCTCAAAAAAGATGCACGAACTCCTCACGAAGAGGCTGTCCTCAATAACATTGAGTTCATGGAATCCGTTCACGCCAAGTCCTATTCTTCCATCTTTTCAACCCTCAACACCAAAAGCGAGATTGAGGAGATTTTCGACTGGACCAACTCCAACGAATACCTCCAAAAGAAAGCTGAAATCATCAACGAGATTTATAAAAACGGCAAGCCTCTGGAGAAAAAAGTCGCCAGTGTCTTCCTCGAAACTTTCCTGTTCTACTCTGGTTTCTTTACCCCGCTTTACTATCTGGGGAATAATAAACTGCCTAACGTGGCGGAAATTATCAAGCTGATTATCCGTGATGAGAGCGTACACGGGACCTACATCGGCTACAAGTTCCAACTAGGCTTTAACGAATTACCAGAAGACGAGCAAGCTGCCCTCAAGGACTGGATGTACGACCTCCTCTACACCCTTTATGAAAACGAGGAAAACTACACCCGTTACCTCTACGACAGTGTCGGCTGGACCGATGAAGTTCTGACCTTTATTCGTTACAATGCCAACAAGGCGCTGATGAATCTGGGACAAGACCCACTCTTTCCTGACACTGCCAACGATGTTAACCCTATCGTCATGAATGGTATTTCGACAGGAACCAGCAACCACGACTTCTTCTCTCAAGTCGGTAACGGCTACCTGCTGGGAACTGTTGAGCCCATGCAAGATGATGATTACACCATAGGAATGTAGCCCATAACTTTTTCGCACCAAGATTTTACCCTTAGAAACAAAGGAGGCTAGGACAGAAATCCTATTCTCTCCTTTTTATTATTCACAACATTAGGCGTAATAGTTTTGAACAACTCTTATCGCTTTGCCAGTTTTAGTGTTATCTCTGCACAGATTATTCGGTACTTTGTACCAATGCCTCTGCTAAGCACTTCAACTGTTCCCCTTAAGATGGGGCATTGTGAGTTGCAAAAGCATCCTACTCCCTAATACACTGATGTCATCAGCTGAACTGTCCTAACGAATGGAGGAAACAACGATCCCTAAATGTCCAACCTCAAACAATCGCTTCCCTAAATGTTGCTCGCTGTCTGGTTTTCAGGCTCACACCTTCAACAGTCACTCCCCTGACTGTTGAAGTCATCCGGAGGTGGACACGAAATAATTTGGAGACTATTTAAGCCCAACCCTGGACATTTGACAGGTGGGAAGACAGCAACTGCTAATCAACGACCGATTGAATGCCATGCTCCCTCTTTAAGAACATGTTATGTTTACTCTTGAAATCTGATTGATTTAGCGTTACAATAAACTTATGATTATTTATCGTCTCTTCGCCTTAGCTTGGCTGTTTACCTTACCAATATTAGCCCAACTGCTGGTTAAATTGTTCCGCTTGGAACGCTTCAAAATCAATCTAGCAGACCTCAGTCTGCCCTTCTACGCTTTTGCTATCTTCCAAGTCTCCAAACGTTTCTTCACTCATAGTTTCCTTCCGCACTACTTAGCTGTTATGGCCATTTTAGCCCTTGTTATTTGTACTGCCATGCTCAACAAACAAGAAACATTTTTGGTGAAACGATTTTTCAAACTTTTTTGGCGCATTGGTTTTTTTGTGACTGCTTTTTGCTATTTACTCACGATTATTCTTATCTTTTTCAACTAAAAACAAAACCGCCAGATAAACTGGCGGTTTACTATGCAATTAGATCAGAGGATTTAGCATTTTGATGATGATTGATTTGACAGTGATTATTTAAGACTGTATGACCACCATCAAGACGTTGCTGTCAGCTGATCAATAATGGCTTGCAAGTTCTCTCGTGACAGGGAACTAGTGATGATAAAATTATCATCTAGTTCTTCATAAGGGTATTCTAGCAATCGATCCATCACATCTTGATAAGGGAACGTCCCAACCAAACGGTAATCCCAGTCACTCCTGTCCTCACTTTTATAGACAATCGACAAGGTCCAGTGGCTAAGTGGATGTCCCACCAGATATGTCTCATTGTGACGTTCAACAAAGGGACGTCGTGGCAAAACAACCGCCAATTCCTCTCCAATAGAATAATTACCGTAAATCGTTTGTTGATCGTTAGTCAGATGGAAGGTCTGTTCATGGATATGAGCTTCTGGGTATTGCGCCGCTAAAATAACTTCTTCATAAGTTGAGAGTATTGGCTTACCCATATAGATCAATCGCTCTGCCATTTTCCGACCAATCACTAAAGAACGTTTCAAGTAATAGAGCACCTGCTCCTCCTGTCAATCGACCTGACATAAGCCTATCAAGTTACCTTCTAAAATAGGAGTGTACGGAAAGTCTTCGATGTTCTCACTGGAAAACTTTTGCCCGTCATCAGTGATGATTGGTTTTTTTAGATGTTGTGACAAGCGTTTAATATAGGCCAGTGCCAACTCCAAATCAGCAGGCAAGGCAAAGTAATCAACATAGACCTTATAAGCTTGCTCTTTTTGATCATAGTGCAAACGATGACCTGAGGCAGACTTGCCAGGAATCCCTAACCATAGCCCACCGGCGTTAACCAAAGTATCTGCCAAAAACGCAGAGCGGTTAAAACCCTCTTGGTAGTCATCGTAAGAGTATTGCGATAAGTTAGGCAATAGCTCTAAGCATTCCTGGACAGTTAAAACAGGCAGAGGAGTGAATAATTTTTTCGCATTTTTTATGGTAAATATTGGCATGACTCTTACCTTTCCAAGTTTTTAAGAAGCTGTTAGCTCCGTCTCCTGACTGATTACCTGACCCGTTGTCGCATTAATGGTGTAGCTGTACTCCATACCATTGTAATCAAAATCAACATCAAAGACAACAGCCATCCCTCCTGTATCTTGGGTAACAGTCAAGTTAGTCACCTCTTGTTCGGTTAAGCCTGCATCCTGCAACGCAGTTTCTTTAGCTTGCTCAGGCGTTAATTCAGTAGCTACAGTTGCATCTGCAGGCTCATTTTCTCTTTCTAAGATACTGCCATCGCTCGCTTTAACTGTGTAACTACAATCTCTATCGCCAGAAACAAAGTCAATCTCATAAACCTTTTGCCCCAGCTCCAAATCTTCTCTAATTGTCAGATTGCTGACATCTCCTTCTTTTACCATTGCAGCATCAAATGCAATCAATTTAGCTTGATCTTGTCTAATCTGAGCAGTACTTGATACCTGAGACGAAGAGCTAGCAGATGAAGAGGACATTATATTTGTTGTTGATGGCTGGTTATTGGCACAAGCAGCAAGAGTAAGGAACGATGTCTCCAAATACTACTAAAGTTTGAATTTTTCTCATGGTTTTTATTCCTTTCCTTTTCCTACCATCCATTTTATACTATTTGGCTTAAAAAGGCGATAAAAAGGTTTCTGATTATCAAGCACTTTTACTCATGCCTTGTTTTTTGGTATAATGGTTAGATAGAAAAGGAGTACTTATGACTGACTTATTCACTAAGATTAAAACCGTAACCGAACTTAAAGGCACATCTGGCTTTGAACAGGATATTCGTCACTTTATTCGTAAGGCGATAACCCCCAACGTTGACCGCATTGAAACAGACGGTCTAGGTGGCATTTTTGGCATCAGAGAGAGCAAGGTTGAAAATGCTCCTCGTGTCTTGGTCGCTGGCCATATGGACGAGGTTGGCTTCATGATTAGCAGCATCAAGCCCGATGGTACCTTCCGCGTCGTTGAGCTAGGTGGCTGGAGTCCGCTCGTGGTCTCAGCTCAGCGATTTACCCTTCACACCCGTGACGGTCGTGTCTATCCGGTCATCTCAGGATCTGTGCCACCTCATTTGACACGGGGCAATGGCGGAGCTTCTCTACCTACAGTCGGTGATATCATTTTTGACGCAGGCTTTACAGACAAAGCCGAGGCAGAGCACTTTGGCGTTCGTCCAGGTGATGTCATCGTTCCTGATAGCGAGACCATCTTGACTGCCAATGGCAAACAAATCATTTCAAAAGCCTGGGACAATCGCTACGGTGTCCTAATGGTCACTGAGCTTCTTGATAGTCTCAAGGATACCCCGCTCCCAAACACCCTTATCTCAGGAGCTAATGTCCAAGAAGAGGTCGGCCTACGTGGTGCCCATGTCTCAACCACTAAGTTTAACCCAGATATTTTCCTAGCAGTGGACTGCTCACCTGCTGGAGATGTTTACGGTGACCAAGGCAAGGTTGGCGATGGTACCTTAATTCGCTTTTATGACCCAGGACATATCATGCTCCCAGCTATGAAGGATTTCCTCTTAGAGACTGCTGAACGCCATGGCATCAAGTACCAATATTACTGTGGTAAGGGCGGTACAGATGCAGGGGCTGCGCATCTGAAAAATGGCGGTGTCCCTTCCACAACGATCGGCGTTTGCGCCAGGTACATCCATTCCCATCAGACCCTCTATGCCCTTGATGATTTCCTAGAAGCCCAAAACTTCCTCCAAGCCCTGGTCAAAACCCTTGACCGCTCAACAGTAGATACGATTATTGGAAGTTATTGAGTGACATACTGCTAAGATTCATCTATATAATCCAACATACAAAAGAAGAGCCTAGGACAAAAAAGTCCCAGCCTCTTTTATTTTGTTATTTTAAACCGTCACATATTCTTTCTGCAGTTCAAGCACTTCCTCTGCTGTTGAACATTCGGTCAAGGCACGGTGAGCATACTCTTCCATCTTCTTGGTATCGAGAGTTTTTATCAAGCTACGTGTCCGAAGCACAGAAGTCGCTGACATGGAGAACTCATCCAAGCCCATACCAACCAGAAGCGGTACAGCTTGCTGATCACCCGCCATCTCACCACACATACCAGCCCATTTGCCTTCGGCATGCGCTGCTTTGATCACATTGTTAATCAAGCGCAAGATAGATGGGTTGTAAGGTTGATAGAGGTAAGAGACTTGCTCGTTCATACGGTCAGCTGCCATGGTGTATTGGATTAAGTCGTTAGTACCGATGGAGAAGAAGTCCACTTCTTTAGCAAATTGATCCGCCAACATAGCTGCTGCAGGGATTTCAATCATGATACCAACTTGGATATCGTCTGCTACTGCAACGCCTTCTGCATGCAACTTCGCCTTTTCTTCGTCAAAGACTTTCTTCGCTGCACGGAACTCGCTCAAGAGCGCCACCATTGGGAACATGATGCGAAGTTGTCCGTGTACAGACGCACGAAGAAGTGCACGGATTTGTGTACGGAACATGGCATCGCCTGTTTCAGAGATAGAGATACGAAGGGCACGGAAACCAAGGAATGGGTTCATTTCATGTGGCATGTCAAAGTATGGCAACTCCTTGTCACCACCGATGTCCATGGTCCGAACCACAACTGGCTTGCCGTTCATGCCTTCAAGAACTGCCTTGTAGGCTTCGTATTGCTCGTCTTCTGTCGGGAAATCCTGAGAGTCCATATAGAGGAACTCTGTACGGTAGAGACCGACTGCCTCTGCACCGTTGTCATTTACCCCTTCAACGTCTTTTGGTGTACCGATATTAGCTGCAAGCTCAAAGTGCTTGCCATCCGCTGTTACGGTTTGAGAATCTTTCAAGAGTGCCCACTCTGCTTTTTGCTTGGCATAGGCTTCGCCCGCTGCCTTAAATGTTGCAATCTCATCATCTGATGGGTTGATAACAACCTCGCCTGTAATACCATTAACCGCCAAGATATCACCGTTTTTCACGATTTCAGTGATGTTGTTGGTTCCAAGAACGGCAGCAATCTCAAGGGTACGCGCCATGATGGCAGAGTGTGACGTCCGTCCACCGATATTAGTGACGAAAGCCTTGACAAAGTTCTTATCCAACTGAGCTGTATCAGACGGAGTCAAGTCATGGGCAATCACGATAGACTCTTCTGAAATAGTCGCCGGGTTTGGCAAACTCACCCCAAGCAAGTTAGCCAAGACACGTTTAGCCACGTCGCGAATATCTGCTGCACGCTCCTGCATATATGGGTTGTCGTCCATGCTCTCAAAGATATTGACAAACATGTCCGTTACTTCTTTAAGACCAGCTTCTGCATTAACTTGCTTAGCACGAATCGTTTCTTTAATCTGACCAACCATTTCTGGGTCTGCAAGAACCATCAAATGCGCATCAAAAACTGCTGTTGCTTCTTCACCAAGGGTATCTACTGCCTTGTTACGGATAGCAGAAAGCTCGTCTTGTGACTTGGCAAGCGCCGCATCGAGACGAGCCTCTTCTGCACCTGTGTTCTCAACTGTAATAGTCTCAAAAGACAGGTCCGGTTGAACAAGTAGATAGGCCTTAGCAACTGCAACGCCATCAGACGCTGCGATTCCTTTCAGCTTATCTGTCATGTTTAGATTAACCCTTCTTTTGTCATTGTTTCTTCGATGGCAACGATAGCATCGTCAGCATCAGCACCTTCTGTTGAGATGGTCACATCAGCACCTTGACCAACACCAAGGCTCATCACGCCCATGATTGATTTCAAGTTAACAGATTTGCCTTTGTACTCAAGGGTAATGTCAGAAGCAAACTTGCTAGCTGTTTGCACAAGCAAAGTAGCTGGACGTGCGTGAATACCTGTTTCAGCAACGATGTGGAAATCTTTAGAAGCCATAATGGTTCTCCTTTATGTATTGTTGTTTTTTGGGTAATCAAGATGATAACCCTTACAAGTTAAGATTATACCATACTCTCCATTTATTTTCAAGATAAAAAATAGGTTTATGGAAAGTTTTGGAAATCCCTTACGGTGATTTTCATCTGCCAAAGACCAGATCTTTAAGGCTTATTTATAAAACTCTCTGGTCATCTTGATGTTTTTAATCATAATGTAAAGGTGAATGGTTGCTAAAACAACGAAACCCATCAGAGGGCTCTGCTTAGTCAACTGAGCGAGGAAAAATAGCACAATATAAAGTGTAGGAATAACGACATTAGACAAGTCTAGCACCGTTTCAAAAGCCATCTTGTAATTGGCTTACAGTTCGGCCTCATCCTGCTGCATCACATTATTCTTTAGCTCTTTAACTGTGGGTAATAAACTCATCTCAATCCCACGTAAGCTGTTGTATAGTTTCAGCAGGTACATCTGTAAACCAATCGCAATGACTAGACCTAAAAGTCCAAAAATAGGAATCACTAAGCTAGCACTATCGTCAAAAACAGTCACCTGATAGCCCAAGAACAGCAGCAAAAAGGCAAAAATTATTGATACACCAATTGCCACCATCGCATAGCCATGATAACGGTTAACCTGGCGATAAAGGTTCTCATCAACCTCCTCTTCACTGACTTCTAGATATTGCTTAACCCCATGCTTCACTCGGACCGTTAAGTAACCGCTAAGCACCAGACCTAAGCCTAAGCCCAAATATCCAAACAGGTGAGCTAAATCTTGTAGCAAAGTCTCACTAACAACCACGGTTTTCTCAAGTAAGCCAAAATACCCAAGCAAAAATCCAACCAGTCCTCCGATAAGAGCACCAATTCCTAACTGCTTCACTAAACGCTTGATTGTGTCTTTATTCATGATATTCTCTCCTATCTACTTCTTCCATCATCGCATTCACGGTAGTCTCGATTACCAAACACCTATGGTTAAGCGAGTTATCGCTTAACAAAAACACTTTATAAAAATTGTACAGAAAAGGGTTGCCTTTTCAAGACAGTTTTTAGAACATTTTTGAAGGGTAGGGACAAGATTGTCAATGCCTTAGAATTGCCCTACTCTAACGCCAAGCTTGAAGCAACCAACAACATCATCAAGGTTATTAAGCGCAACGCCTTTGGTTTCAGAAACTTTGAAAACTTCAAAACTCGCATTTTCATTGCCATAAACATAAAACGAGAGAAGACAAGAACTGTACTCTCTCGGTGTTAAGTGGGTCAACCCACTACAGCTGACAAAGAGTCTAAATAAAAGACGATTTCCAAAAGGAAATCGCCTTTTTGGGTATTGTTGAAAATACTACATATTGTGGTTGGTGTAAACTGGTGTATAGTTACCTAATTTTATTGTGACAAAATAGTTTCTCAAGTATATAACTTATTCATATGAGATAGAATAGAATGATTGATAATAAAATATAGGCAATAAACTGATAACAATAGCTAAGTTTAGCATAAAATGCGATAGATTCCACTAATTGTTTTTTTTGTATGTACTTATTTTCCTTTAAAAATGAGATTGCTTCATTAGATGCATATGACTCTACAATCAATGTAAGAAGTAAACATGTTAGCAATATGATTACATCAATTATTAATATCGGTTTAAACATGAAATATTTTTTTCCGAACCAGATTGAATATAGTGCTATTATTTTCAATAATACTGATATCAGATAAGTATAAATAGATACAATAGATTGTATTTTTAAAAGTCTATTTCTATCTTTGGAATGATATAATTCATGTACAAAAGCAAAGGCATCTATCAAATAGCTACTCTCAAAATTTTTTACTCCAACTGTATGAATTATAGGTCGATACCAGAAAGAATTCGATTCAACAATTTTAGGTTCATCTACATCTTCCCTCTCACAAAACTCTTGAAATATTTTGTGCAAATCATTCCTTATTCTTATTTTTTTATGAGTATATTTACTTAAAATAAACTTATTCGTCATACCCAAAATACTTGTTATAACTAACATAATAAGAAGTATAACGACCATCAAAATAGCATTTTCGTTAGGTAATTTCATCACCAGAATTTATAATGTTTCCCTGTGAAGTATACAGCTGTGCCAACAACTGCTGCACCACCTAATATCAGTCTCATTATAAATTGCTATTTTTTTTGTAGTTTCTTTAAAAAGATTGATATCACATTTACACCACTTAAAGCAACTATTATTTCAATTGGCAAAAAGTAATAGTCCCAGATAAAATGAGTAGCAATCAATAATAGGAACACAGCAAAATCAAAATAGCTATTCCTAATGCGTTCTGAAAGTTTATGATAGATAAATGCAAGAACAATCGAAACTAGAATAATCTTCATAAGACTATCCTACTCTTAATTGATTATCACGTTTTCCATCCCAGCCATCAATAACATTAGTAAATATCCAATCTGCTCCTGCACCAATTCCACCTGATGCAATGCTTCTAATGATTGTATTTGCAAAAGCATTTCCGATATGAATTGAAAAGGGTTGCCTTTTCAGAGTGTACCTTCAGTAAAAAATCAATTTACTTATTTTAAACTACATTTTTTATAAAAGTAATAACAAATAAAGTAGATAACATATAGAAAGTCTAGTAAAAACAAGGTTGATAGTATAAAGAAATACCACCAAGATTCAAGTTGAATAAAAAAGAATAGAATCGATATAGGTTGTATTGCAAAGATAACTCTTGAAATCTTATCAAAGGTCAGTTTATTGAACATCTCATCTCCATCCAAGAATATTTGTCTCAATCCACTGTCCTAACCAACGACCTGTTCTATAGCCTGTAACATATCCTGTAACAGCTCCTGAGATTGCTGCTAGCGTTCCCACAGAAACCGTTCCTACTATAGGTAGAGTTACAGTTCCTAAAGCACTTCCATATGTCCCCATTTGAACTGCCCATACAAAGCCTTTTATAACTCCTCCACCAATAGCAAATGCATCTGCAACCCAACCTTCTCCCTCAAGATACATCATCTCCTCTTGCTCAAGGGCAACATAGTTACTTGGTAATACGAGTTCCATTTTTTCTTCTCCTCTTAATTTAACAGGGTTAGGGAATTTCCCTAACAAGTGATAGACAACTTAGTTTATATCTCCGTAGCTACCTAGATAAGACAACCTTTCTCTGTCTTATTATATTTTATAGGTCATCTAAGGGCTAAACCCAAATTATTGTTTGAAACTCAACATTTCTAAAATCCAATCAAGATAAGTTTCTTTATCATATACTATTCTAACTTCAACTGGCATGTCTTTTTGAAGGATAATCGTATCACTCTTGTGCTTTAGTGTTAGTGAATGCAATTCTATGATAACTTTATAAAGACTGATATTGCCTTCTTTTGTTTCTTGGGCAATTGTCCCTGAATCAACCTGTCTAACCTTCCCTTTTAAGGTTCCATATTTTTGGCTATTCACACCTGTCAGTGCCACATCAACCTTAGCCCCTTTGGAAACACGAGAAATATCACTTGCATATACAAATGCTTCCACATAGTAGTCTTTTTCTTTTCCAGAAACCTCAGCTACTGTTTGGCCTTGTTGAAGTGACATCCCCTGCTTTAAGGGAACAATGTAATGAAGCACTCCATCAGTAGACGCTAAAATACTGTGGGCCTTATCTTGTCCTGTTGCGATACCAAGATTCGCCTCAAGTTCAGTGATGCTTTTATTATTGTTTGAACGAGCAGTTCCTAGTTCACTGATTAACTGTGCATAAATGTTATAAGCTTGAGATGTTGGATTATTATAAGTACGTTCCATATCCTTAATATTACTTTGCTGACCCTCTATCTCACTATTTTTAGCAGTAGTATTCGTTTTTATTGTTTCAATTTTTGTCGTTAGATCTGATATTTTGGTTTCTAACTCAGTTCTAGCATCAGTCGTAGTCGCTACAGGTGGTGTAGATGGCTCAGTACCATTTGTAGTTGTTGTAGTCGGATCTGGCGCAGGTAGTGAGGCTAGTTGTTGCTGTAGTTGAACTAATTCATTTTGAGCAATCTGAAGATCAATATTTAACTGATCTCGTTCACCGATGAGTTTATTCAATTTTACATACTCATCCTGAAGTTTGGAGTACTGCGAACCATCATTATAACTCTCTGAATTTAGTTGAGACAGATAATACTCCACTTTGCCATAGTACTCCTGCTCTTCTCCAGAGTTGGCCATATGATTGACTTTCTCATTTAATGACTGTTCAAATTTTTGAAAAATAGCTTCTTTGGCGCGTAGCTTCTCTAACTGTTTCGTCAAGGAACCGGCCTGCAATCCCTCTTCGCCACTTGAAAGAGAAAGAATAACATCTCCAGCTTTGACCGTATCTCCCTCAGATTTATGCATGGTCACGACCTTACCTGATCCCATGGCAGACAGAAACTCTGTCCCAGTTATCACCGCATTTCCATTCGCCTTCACAATATAGTTTTTAGGGATATAGGCCGCACCAATCAATGCACCGACTAAAACTAAAGCAGTAGAGATGATAAGAATAAAAGCATAGGCTGGTGGTTTCTTATCAAAGAAAATCCGAGAATAGCGTAATTCTGATTTGTTATATAGTTTCATAGGCTTATTATTGGTCTAAAAATATCCACAGTCATTTTTTCAGGAGAAGAATTGATATAAACAGTATAGACTGTTCCATCTGTTTGAATATCATTCTCATATAGATACAAGTCTAACTTTGAATATGCAAACTGAAGATACTCTGGACTATCTTCAAAATGCACATATAAACAATGTGGGACAGATACCATATCCTGAACATCGTACATATTGCTGTACTGTTGCGCATTATGTGCTTGAACATAAAACTCAAAATCCGTTGTGATAGTTCCGTCATCATGAATGGCGGTTCCACAACTTTTTACAATGAGCGGACCAAATAGTTTGTGCTTTAACTAACTGCAAGTGCTGATGAAATTTGTCAATTTCATGATCAACATTTTCTACTTTAGCACCATGTACCTTTTTACAAATGACCTGTTTCAGAACAAGTTTTTTATTGTCTTTTACCTCTAGTTTAGCCATAAGTAACCTCCTCTGTATCTAACACTACCCGTGACTGGAACTGTTGCTTCACCTGAATACTCTGTAAACCAACCATTCGAGCATATTTCCCATTTTGAGCCATCAATTCCTCATGAGTACCATATTCCACAATGGTTCCATTTTCTAGGAAGCATATTGAATCGGTTACACTAAACTAGACAGAATTTATAAAGTGTTCTACACTAAAGAAAACAGGAGAACTCTATGTCTAGAAAAATCCGTCGTCAATTTAGTGATGACTTTAAGCAACAAATTGTTG
>NZ_JBGTZC010000033.1:432-23488 GCF_041807725.1 Streptococcus sp. E17BB | reverse complement strand
TTGTGATAGAATTGAACTGTTCCATATGTGTCTTTCTAATGAGTTGTTTAAGCACTTTTCATTGTAGGTCATATGGAACTTTTTTTCTACACTCAAAAGGCTCTATAATCTCCATGGTGGATTTATCCACTACAGAAATTATAGAGCCTTTGTTATTGCTGATTTGAAAGTTTTTGAGAGATATTGCTTGACATTGGCAGAAAATATGGTAAACTAATAGCGTAAACGATTGCAAAGGAGGTGGAGGTCATCTTAAAATCAGAACGAAAACGCCTGATTGCTGAGAAAATCGCTCAGGATGGAGTGGTGAGCTTAGAGAGTTTGGTTGATTTGCTGGCGACCTCTGAGTCTACGGTTCGCAGGGATTTGGATGAGATGGAGATGGAAGGCAAGCTTCGTCGGATTCACGGCGGGGCGGAGAAAATCCAAACCTTACAGGAAGAGCTGACCAATCAGCAAAAATCTGTCAAAAACGTGCAAGATAAGCAACGCCTTGCCCGCTATGCCAAGACCTTGGTAGCTGATGGGGATGTGATTTTTATCGATTCTGGGACGACGACAGACTTGCTGGTCGAAGAGCTAAATCAGCAGGTGACGGTGGTGACCAACTCTATTCACCATGCGGTTAAGCTGGTGGATAGGGGCATAAGGACCATTATCATCGGTGGGGACATCAAGTCCTCAACGGATGCTTCTATCGGCCCTCTGGCATTGACCCAAATCCAAGGACTGAACTTTGACAAAGCCTTTCTGGGGATGAATGGCATTGACGATGGCTATCTGACCACGCCAGATATGGCTGAGGCAGCGGTCAAGTCCGCCATTATTGCCAATAGCCGCCAGACCTATATTTTGGCGGACAGCTCAAAATTGGGTGAGGTTTCCTTTGTCAAGGTGGCACCCGTGACGGCAGTGACGATTCTGACGACGACGACCGATAAAGCAATCCTTACACGACTAAAAACAGAAACGAGGGTGATTGACCTATGATTTATACGGTAACACTCAACCCTTCCATCGACTTTATCGTTCGGCTGGACAGCCTTGAGACAGGCAGTGTCAATCGTATGACCAGCGACGATAAGTATGTCGGTGGCAAGGGCATTAACGTCAGTCGCATTCTCCATCGCTTAGGCATAGAGAGTAAGGCGACAGGCTTTGTCGGTGGCTTTACGGGTGCCTTTATCCGTGATGGCTTGACAGCTGAGGGCATCGCTCACCAGTTTGTCACAGTGGCGGAGAACACCCGCATTAACGTCAAGATTAAGGCTGATATAGAGACGGAAATCAACGGGGCGGGACCTGTCATTTCCACGGAGAAGATGGCAGAGCTGGAAAGCCAGCTTGGTCAGCTGACGGCTGAGGATGTGGTCGTCTTTGCAGGCTCTGCACCTACCAGTCTGGGCAATCAAGTCTATAACCGCTTGATTCCACTGGTGCGCGAGACCGGTGCACAGGTGGTCTGTGACTTTGAAGGGCAGACCTTGCTGGACAGCTTGGCTCATCAGCCGTTGCTTGTCAAGCCAAACAATCATGAGCTGGAAGCTATTTTTGGGGTGGAACTCAATGGTCTGGACGATGTTGAGCGCTATGCCCGTGAGATTTTGGCCAAGGGTGCTCAAAATGTGATTGTGTCCATGGCAGGCGACGGTGCGCTGCTCGTGACGCCAGAAGCGGCTTATTTCGCCAAGCCAATCAAGGGTGTGGTAAAAAACTCAGTCGGTGCAGGAGATTCCATGGTGGCTGGTTTTACAGGGAAGCTGGTTGAGACTGGTGACCCAGTTGAAGCCCTCAAATGGGGTGTCGCCTGTGGCACGGCAACAGCCTTCTCAGATGATTTGGCTGACATGAGCTTTATCACAGAAACTTATCAAAAAGTAGAGGTAGAAACACGATGAAACTTCAGGATTTACTGAACAAAAATGTCATGTTGCTGGACTTGCAAGCAACAACAAAGGAAGCAGCCATCAATGAGATGATTGCGAAATTGGTGGAACAAGGCGTGGTGACGGATGCGGACACCTTTAAGACAGGGATTATGAACCGTGAGGCGCAGATGACAACTGGTCTCGGTGATGGAATTGCCATGCCCCACAGCAAAAATGCTTCGGTTAAGGAGGCGACTGTCCTCTTTGCTAAGTCAACCAAGGGGGTGGACTATGCGTCGCTGGACGGTCAGCCAACGGACTTGTTCTTCATGATTGCGGCGCCAGAAGGGGCAAACGATACCCACTTGGCAGCTCTTGCAGACTTGTCTAAGTATTTATTGAAAGAGGGCTTTGCGGCAAAACTCCGTCAAGCAGGCTCAGCAGAAGAGGTAGTGGCAGCTTTCAACTCAGAAGAAGCCGCTGCGACAGCTTCAGCTGACAGCTCAGCACCAGCTAGCCAAGACTTTATCGTGGCAGTCACAGCTTGTACGACAGGGATTGCCCACACCTACATGGCAGAAGAGGCTCTTAAAAAAGTAGCGGCTGAGATGGGTGTTGGGATCAAGGTAGAAACCAACGGTGCCTCAGGTGTTGGTAACCGCTTGACCACTGAGGACATTGCTAATGCCAAAGGGGTTATCATCGCCGCAGATAAGGCAGTTGAGATGGACCGCTTTAACGGTAAACAACTGGTACAACGTCCAGTCGCAGACGGTATCAAGAAAACAGAAGAACTCATCAACATCATCTTAGATGGAAAGGCGGACACCTACGTGGCGAAAAATGACGGTCAAACAGCAGCGGCAGCTGCGCCAACTAGCCTTGGTGGTGCCTTCTATAAGCACCTCATGAGCGGGGTGTCTCAAATGCTCCCATTTGTTATCGGTGGCGGTATCATCATCGCCTTGGCCTTCTTGATTGACGGTGCGCTCGGTGTGCCACAGGATAGTCTGGGTAGCCTTGGTTCTTACAATGAATTGGCAGCTATGTTTATGAAAATCGGCGGGGCAGCCTTCGGCTTCATGTTGCCACTGCTGGCTGGTTATATCGCTTACTCCATCGCTGAAAAACCAGGTCTAGTTGCTGGTTTCGTGGCAGGTGCCATTGCTAAAGACGGTCTGGCTATCGGTAAGATTGAATTTGGTGCAGCAGCAGAAGGTGCTGTACCAACAGCGGTATCATCAGGCTTCCTCGGTGCCCTTGTCGGTGGTTTCTTGGCTGGTACGGTTGTCCTTGGTCTCAAGAAAGCCTTGGCAAACTTGCCAAAATCTCTGGAAGGGATTAAGTCAATCCTTCTCTACCCACTTCTTGGTGTCTTGATTACTGGTTTCCTCATGTACTTTGTCAATATTCCTATGGCGGCAATTAACGAAGGCATGAACAGCTTCTTGTCAGGTCTTGAAGTCAGCTCTGCTATTCTCCTCGGTCTTGTTCTTGGGGGCATGATGGCGGTCGATATGGGTGGTCCAGTCAACAAGGCGGCCTACGTCTTTGGTACAGGAACCTTGGCAGCGACTGTGGCCAACGGTGGTTCTGTAGCGATGGCAGCGGTTATGGCTGGCGGCATGGTGCCACCACTTGCGGTCTTTGTTGCCACTCTCCTTTACAAAAACAAGTTCACTGCTGAAGAACGTAACTCTGGTTTGACCAATATTGTGATGGGGTTGTCCTTCATTACAGAAGGAGCGATTCCGTTTGGTGCAGCTGACCCAGCGCGTGCTATTCCTAGCTTTGTAGCTGGTTCTGCTCTGGCGGGTGCCTTGGTCGGTCTGTCTGGTATCAAGCTCATGGCGCCACACGGCGGTATCTTCGTGATTGCTCTTACCAGCAATCCAGTGCTCTACATCGCCTTTATCCTCATCGGAGCTATTGTTTCAGGTATCCTTTACGGTGCTTTGCGTCAGGCAAAATAAGCGCTTAAACCTCGTCCTTGTGGCGGGGTTTTTATATATTTGAAAAGATTAGCAAAGCCATCAGATCTGACAGACAGGCTACAACTGCTACAAAAAAAGCTCACCAGTATCTGGGGAGAGCTTCATCAAGCCCTTTGCTTGTCCTACTAATGAATTAGTTTAGAAATAGTTGTAGTAGCGATCCACTGTTTCCTTTTTATCTTCTTCATTTTTCTCGTTAAATCTTTTCTATCAAGCCATATAGCGATGTAACACCTGCATGATCACTGTTAGAAAAGCTATTTTGCTCTCCTTGTGGTATAATGAGACCATGAAGATTAGACCTGCAACCCCTGCGGACGCGGCAGCGCTTGTCGCCATTTACGCCCCTTATGTGACAGATACAGCAATCACCTTTGAAATTGAGGTGCCTAGCGCCAGCGATTTCGCCCAGCGAATCCATACCATTAGTCAGCAATTTCCCTATCTCGTCGCTGAAGGTACTGACGGTGCTTTGCTTGGATATGCCTACGCTAGTTCCTATAAGAATCGAGCAGCCTATGATTGGACGGTTGAGCTGTCGGTTTATGTTGACCAGACTGTGCGCCATCATGGCATTGGCAAAGCGCTTTACGATGAGCTTGAGCGTCAGCTTGTTGCAATGGGTATTGTCAATTTTTTGGCTTGCATTGCCCTACCTAACGAGCCTTCCATTGCTTTTCATCTAAAACGTGGTTATGAACAGGTTGCCCATTTTAAAGAAGTTGGCTACAAGTTTGACCAGTGGCACGACATCGTCTGGTTGCAAAAGCAGGTTTTGACAAATAAAAATCGTTGACAATTAGTAGTCAAAATGGTAGTAGTGACATCTTTCAGAATAAACCAAAGTTTTTGTCACGCACTACTCTGTTATTTTAGTTAACAACTGCTCCAGTACAGCCTTGTTGCTGATTTTTGCTCATCTTGTTCGCTACCGTAGCGAAAATCAGACATGTTCGTTTTTTTTTGCTAGAATAGAAGGAACAGAAGAAAAAGGAGGCGTCTTATGACCCATTACGATTTATTGGTTATCGGCTTTGGTAAGGCTGGTAAGACTCTGGCTGGCAAACTGTCAGCAGCTGGCAAAAAGGTGGCTCTGGTCGAGGAAAATTCGGCCATGTACGGTGGGACCTGCATTAACATCGGCTGTATCCCAACCAAGACCCTGATTGTGGCAGCTGAGAAAAACTGGGATTTTGCGCAAGCCATGTCCCAAAAAGAAACTGTTGTGACCCGTCTGCGTAACAAGAACGAGGCTGTTCTTAAAGGCGCAGGTGTTGACCTCTATAACGCCCGTGCCCGCTTTGTTGCAAACAAGACCGTGGAGCTGACGGCTGGCGAGGACAAGGAGCAATTGACGGCGGATATCATTGTAATCAACACAGGAGCTAAGTCCAATGTCCTGCCGATTCCTGGGCTTTTAGATACCGCCGGTGTTTATGACAGCACAGGTATCCAGCAGTTGAGTGAGCGTCCTGAACGTCTGGGTATCATTGGAGGTGGCAACATCGGTCTCGAGTTCGCTAGCCTTTACAGCAAACTGGGCAGCCAAGTAACTGTTTTTGATGCCGCACCGACCATTCTCGGTCGCGATGAGGAAGTGGTCGCTAAGTTGGCTAAGAGTTACCTAGAGGAAGACGGCGTTAGCTTCAAACTCGGTGTCTCGATTTCTGGGGTGAAAAATAGCGGAGCGACTGTCCTTGTAACCGCAGATGGGGAAGACTATGCTTTTGACGCTGTTCTCTATGCCACAGGTCGCAAGCCAGCTACTGAGGATTTGGGTCTTGAGAACACCGACATCGAACTGACTGAGCGTGGGGCCATTAAGGTCGATGACTACTGCGAGACAACAGTTAAAGACATCTACGCTGTCGGCGATGTCAATGGAGGTCTTCAGTTTACCTACACCTCGTTAGATGATTTCCGTATCGTCTTTGGCAAACTAACTGGCAACGGTGACTACAAACGCAGTGACCGCGGTCAGGTACCGACAACTGTCTTTATCGAACCAGCCCTATCTCGTGTTGGACTGACCGAAAAAGAGGCTATTGCTGCAGGCTACGAGGTCATCGCTAATGAATTACCAGTCGCGAACATGCCACGTGCCCATGTCAACAACGATCTCCGTGGTATTTACAAGGTTGTCGTGGACAAAAAGACTAAGCTTATCTTGGGAGCGACCCTCTTTGGAGCTGGGTCTCAGGAGATTATTAACCATATCACCATGGCGATTGACAATAAGATTCCTTACACCTACATCAAGAACCAACTCTTCACTCATCCAACGATGGCTGAAAACTTGAATGATGTCTTTAATTTCTAAAAAATGACCACCGACTGAGAAGTTGGTGGTTTTATGGTATAATAGGCTATGCTCATTAACAGAAAAAGTTACTTTTATCTCTTAATCCTGACTATTTTTCTAGGCTTATCATCTAGGAAGCTAGTGATTTTTCCAGCAGAACTGGGTGATGCCTTGTGGGCTGTTGCTGTTTATTTGGGTTATCGGCTGATTTTGACGTCAACCAGTCGGCGAACAACAGCTATTTTAGCGCTAGTCACTAGTTTTGTGGTAGAATGGTCCCGACTGTTGACGTGGGACTGGCTTCTTGCTATCAGGCAGACAACACTAGGGCATTTGTTTTTAGGACAAGGTTTCCGCTTTTGGGATTTAGTCGCCTATGCTGTTGGTATTTTGGCTATTTTTCTGATTGATGATCGACTATTAAAAAAGGAGTGACGCGGTGATTACCCCAAAAATGGATCAATACTACGAGAAAATACGTGACAAGAAGCGACAAGATTATCGTCGCCTTAACTACCAAACCTTGGTTTATCCTGAATTGATTTTTATCGGGGATTCCATTACCGAATGGTTCCCCATTGAGCGTTTGATGAACATCAAACATACCTGGGTTAATCGTGGTAGCGCAGCCTCAAACAGCCAGCACCTTCTGGATCATCTAGCAGTTCATGTGTTCGGCTCAGCAGTTCGTCAAGTGGTGCTTTTAATTGGGACTAACGATATTGGTTATGATTTGCCACGCGAAAAGACGCTTGCTAACGTTCGGGAGATGATTGGTCAGATTAGGGCGGATTACCCATTAGCGACAGTCTATCTGCTTGAAGTTTTACCAGTGAATGAGGATAAGGTCTATTATCATACCGTGGATAATCGGACAAATCAGGCTATCCAAGACCTGAATGCAGGCTATGCTGCCTTAGCAGACGACCTAGCGGGTGTGGAGTTGGTCAACACTTACCACTCTTTCCTGAATGAAGCCGGTCAACTTGCCCCTGATTTAACAAAAGATGGACTACATCTCAGCGAAGCAGGCTATGTTCTCTTAGCGGAGATCCTACAGCAGGTGATTTAACTGAAGGATTGTGGTATAATGAGAAACGCATTTATTCTAGTCAGAAGGAAGTGTAGCAGCCATGCGCATAAAAATCCATCTCAAGTGTAGCCAGTGTGGCAGTAAAAATTACCTGACCAGTAAAAATAAAACCACTCATCCAGAAAAAATTCAAGTGACAAAATACTGTCCCAAAGAGAGAAAAGTGACCTTACATCTTGAATGTTAAGTGAAAATGTGTTAGAATGGTCAAGATGATAGTGGAGGACACACGAGATGTATAGCATTTTACTCACCATTTTACTTGTTTTATCTGGGCTCTTAGTGGTCGCAATTTTTATGCAACCGCAGAAAAACCCAAGCAGCAACGTTTTCGATAGCAGTGGTTCAGAAGCTCTCTTTGAGCGGACAAAGGCACGTGGATTTGAAGCATTTATGCAACGTTTCACGGGAGTTTTGGTCTTTTTCTGGATGGCCATTGCCTTGGTGCTAGCTATTTTATCAAGTAAATAGTCAAGTGAGCTTGTGACGGTTGTCCCAAGCTCTTTTATTGCTTTGAAAATAGCAGAGCGATGTCCTCTACTGGTTTAAACCTCCCCTGACAGAACAATCAGACGGTGTGGTCTGTGAAAAAAAGGATACATGCTATCAAACAAAAGGATTAAAGGAAATGAAAGAACAATTACTAACTTATTTACAGGAGCATGGCAAGTCCAGTGTCCATCAGCTCGCTGAAGGTCTCGATATGGCGACCTCGGCAGGCTTTCGTGACCTGGTCAAGACCATCTCCAAACTAGAAAGCCAAGGGCGACTTACCTTCGATGACCAAGGGAACATTGCCCTAAACACTAAGAAACCACAGAGACAGGACATCACCCTCACAGGGATTTTCCGTGCCAATAAGGCAGGTTTTGGTTTTGTTAGTGTCGATGAGGCAGAAAATGACCTTTTTGTCGGTCGTAACGATGTCGGCCATGCCTTGGATGGTGATACCGTTGAGGTTGCTATCACCAAGGTTGGTGACCGCCTCAAAGGCACGGCTGCTGAAGTCCGTGTGGTCAAGGTGGTCAAGCGTGCGCTCACAACCGTGGTTGGCAAGGTGATACTCGACAATCAACAGCCAGACTACATCGGCTACATGACCAACAAAAACCAGAAAATCCAGCAACGGATTTACCTCAAGCCAACCTCATTGGTGCTTGAGGGGTCAGAGATTGTCAAGATTGCTATCGAGACTTATCCTAGTCGCCAAAATGATTATTTTGTAGCGAGCATTCGTGACATTATCGGGCACGAGGGGGATGTTGGGATTGATGTCTTAGAGGTGCTAGAGAGCATGGATATTGTGTCCGAGTTCCCAGCAGCTGCACTGGCGGAGGCCGACGCTTTGCCAGATGTGCCGCAAGAGAAGGACTATGTTGGTCGGGTCGATTTGCGTCAGGAACTGACCTTTACCATTGACGGGGCGGATGCTAAGGACTTGGACGATGCCGTTCACATCAAGCGGTTGGACAACGGCAACTTCGAGCTGGGGGTTCACATCGCTGATGTGTCCTATTATGTGACTGAAGGGTCCGAGCTGGACAAGGAAGCACTCAAGCGGGGGATATCAGTCTATGTGACTGACCGAGTGGTTCCCATGCTACCAGAACGCCTGTCTAACGGCATCTGTTCCCTCAACCCGCAGGTGGATCGCCTGACCCAGTCGGCCATCATGGAGATTGACCGTCAGGGGCGCGTGGTTGATTATCAGATCTGCCAGTCAGTCATCAAGACCACCTACCGCATGACCTACACCGACGTTAATGGCATGTTGGCGGGTGATGAGGCTCTTTTGGAGCAGTATCACTTGATTGCTGCGGCGGTTAGGGACATGGCAGAGCTACATAGGATTCTCGAGCAGATGAGGGAGCGTCGGGGTAGTCTCAACTTTGATACCAGAGAGAGTAAGATTCTCGTTGACGAGAAGGGTCTGCCTCTTGATGTTGTTGTCAGGGAACGTGGGGTTGCTGAGCGCTTGATTGAGTCCTTCATGCTTGCAGCTAATGAATGCGTGGCTCAGCACTTCAATAAGCTCAACCTGCCTTTCATCTATCGGATTCACGAGGAGCCAAAGGCAGAAAAGTTACAGAAATTCATCGACTATGCTAGCCTTTTTGGGGTTCAGGTTCGAGGTACTGCCAGCAAGATTTCGCAAGAAGCCCTGCAAGATGTTATGAAGCATATCGAGGGGCAGCCAGGCAGCGATGTGTTATCCATGATGCTGTTGCGCTCTATGCAGCAGGCGAGGTACTCGGCGCACAACCACGGCCATTATGGGTTGGCAGCAGCCTTTTACACCCACTTTACCAGCCCTATTCGCCGTTACCCTGACCTCTTGGTGCATCGGTTAATCAGAGAGTACGGTCATTTGACGGCTGAACAAGTGGAGCATTTTGAGCAAATCATTCCTGAAATTGCCAGCCAATCATCGGCTTTAGAGCGTCGCGCCATCGATGCAGAGCGAGTGGTTGAAGCCATGAAGAAAGCTGAGTACATGGAAAAACATGTGGGCGAAGACTTTGAAGGTATCATCTCCAGCGTGGTTAAGTTTGGTCTCTTCGTCGAGTTGCCAAATACCATCGAAGGTCTGATTCATGTGACCAATCTACCAGAGTACTATCACTACAATGAAAGGACGCTCAGTCTTCATGGGGAAAAATCTGGCGTGGTCTTCCGTGTTGGTCAGCCCATCAGGGTCAAACTGACCAGGGCGGACAAGGAGACGGGTGATATTGACTTTGACTACCTGCCGAGCGACCTAGATGTTAGGGAAAAGCCAGCGAAGTCAGACAGAACTAGCCGTGCTAGACGGCAGCATAAAAAGCGTCACGAGGACAAGGGAAGCGACAGCAAGTCTCATCGCCTGCGGTCAGGTAAGGCTGTCATTTCCCAAAAAGAAAGAGAGCAGAAGAAGGGCAAAAAGCTCAAGGACAAGGCTAAGAAAGGATCAAAGCATGGCAAAGGGTCAGGGAAATGTCGTCGCGCAAAATAAGAAGGCACGGCATGATTACACGATTGTAGAGACCTATGAGGCAGGGTTGGTGCTGACAGGGACGGAGATTAAGAGTGTCCGTGCGGCGCGGATTCAGCTCAAGGATGGCTATGTGCAGATCAAGCGAGGAGAGGCTTGGCTGGTCAATGTGCATATCAGCCCCTTTGAGCAGGGCAATATCTGGAACACCGACCCTGAGCGTACCCGCAAGCTCCTCCTCAAGCGCAAGGAAATCGCGAAGCTGGAGCAGGAGGTCAAGGGCACAGGCATGACCATCGTACCGCTCAAGGTCTATCTCAAGGATGGCTTTGCTAAGCTCTTGATCGGTCTGGCCAAAGGGAAACATGACTACGACAAGCGTGAGTCCATCAAGCGCCGTGATCAGAACAGGGATATCAAGCGCACCATGAAGAACTTTAATGGACGATAAACACAACCCTCTGACCTTTGTCAGAGGGTTGCTCTTTTGTGAGGAAAAATGTTCAGCTAATCAAAGCCCAAAGATCAGCAAGACTATTCCAAGCAATATGCATCACGATAGGGATGTAGATGTTCTTACTGTAGCGATAAGCCATAGATAGGGCTAAACTAGGTATCAGATAAAAGATAAAGGCTATCCACGACCATGAATAGCCGATAAAATGGAAGGCTGAAAAGAAAGAAGCTGACAATAAGACATCGAGGTAATGACGTGAGTTTTTGAAATAAGCATCCATAAAACCGGCACGACAGATGAGTTCTTCTAGGATGGGACCGATGACATTATAATTTAAAATGAGCAAGGCTTGTGCCAAGGGGACGAAACTCAAAAAGCTCAATTCTTTCTGAAAACTACTGGTTCCACCATAGTTTATCAGTGATTTTATAGGGAGACGGAGTAACTGAGCACAGACAAAGAGTAAGAGAGCTATCATCACCTGTTGCTTGGTCACGCGCCAGTGATGGAAAAGCTCTTTTTGAAAATGTTTGAGGATAAAAACATAGCTTGCCAGTAGGATTAGCGTGGCAAAAAAGTTAACGATAGAAACATTTGTGATGCCAAAACTATTTTTTCTGTATAAGATAACGACGTACTCATAGCAACGATATAGGATGACCATCAAGATTGGATAGCCCAATCGCTTGAGGTGTTGTTTGATGTCAGAAGATGGTGCCATTAGGGAGTCCTCCGTTTGATTTTTTCCTCATAACTATCAGGTGACATGACGCGACCGCCCCGCCACAGGCAAATGGGTCAATAACCGCAACTCCACCGCTAATATTGAGTAATTCTTTTTCGGTTAATGGTTTCCTTGTTTGAGTTTTCATCTAACAAATTCTCCTTAAAAATTGCTATTGTTACCACTGGCCAGTGATGTTCTGAGTATAGCAATATCAGGGAATTTTTGACGGCTAATTCCTAAACAGTCATCGAAACGTCCGGAATGGTTAGTTTTAACAATATTTTACCATCATTTTATCACCCGATAGTAATGTCGTCAAGAATGATTTAATTGTGTTGAAAACTAACTCTTGTTCAATAAGTTTTCTGAGTAGAAGGAAATTAAAAAATAGTGTATGATAGAAAACGTGTGTAGAAAGGAGGGGTTATGCCCTATATGTTATTTGCCTTGGCAGCCTTTATCGGGGGGATTGTTCAAGGAACGACAGGTTTTGGAGCAGGTGTTATCAGTATGCTTGTTTTGCCCTATCTGTTGCCTTTGCCAGAAGCAGCTGGGGTCTCTGGTGCGATTGCCATTTGGATTTGTGGGATGATTTTCTATCGTTATCGACAGCATGTTAATTGGAGCAATATCTGGGTGATTGTCGCCGTTTATATCATGGCGAGTTTGACCGCTATCCAGATGGCGCCAAGGCTTAATACGACTAGTCTAAAACTAGCTTTCGGTGTCTTTTTAATCGTGTTGGCCCTTTATTTTTTGCTGGTTAAGGATAATCTTGTCATAACACCTAACCTGATGACTAAGGTCATTGTGGGTGGGCTATCTGGTCTGAGTGATGGCTTTTTTGGGATTGGCGGTCCGCTGATGGTTGTGCTGTACCTAGCCTTTTCTAAAAGTCGTGAAGAATATCTCGCGACCTTGCAGTTATCTTTTGTACTGGTTAGCGCAGTCAATTTAGTGCTTCGGTTGCAACAAGGCATTCTGGATTCGTCTCACCTGCCTTTTATCGTTCTGGGTCTCTTAGCCATGACAGGAGGCTTGCAGATTGCCCATCGTCTTAACGAGCGATTAAACCCTAATCATTTGCGACAAGCCACTTATTGGCTGATTGCTTGTTCTGGAATCCTGACTGTGGTGACGACCTTATGGAACTAATAACTCTTCGTCAATGGTTAACCATGCTATGGCTAGTTTGGAACATAGCGGTCGGTTTAGTTTATATTTGGGACAAGTACCGTGCCATCAGAGGAGAATGGCGCATGTCTGAAAAAACGCTATTAACTATAACATCTATCTACGGTGGTACAGGTGCCTACGTGGCTGCTCTGCTCTGTCACCATAAAACAAAAAAATGGTATTTCCACTTGGCATGGTGGTTAGGTATCGTCTTAAGTATAGGCACTTTTTATCTTGTTTTCCGCTATTTTTAAAACGATTGCTTGGCTGTGGGCAATTGTCCCTTTTTTTGTTATAATGGTTTTATGGAAAAATCTCAAAAAATTGCTAATTACCAGCTTATGCTGGCACAAGCTGAAGCGCTGTTTGCTCAAGAAACCAATGCTTTAGCTAATCTTTCAAATGCTTCAGCCTTAATCAATCAGACCTTACCGAACTCCGTTTTTACAGGTTTTTACCTGTTTGATGGGCAAGAATTGATTTTAGGCCCTTTCCAAGGCAAGGTGTCTTGTGTTCATATCGCTCTGGGGAAAGGAGTCTGCGGTGAGTCTGCTGAAAAACGTGAGACCATGATTGTACCAAATGTCAAGGAGCATGCTAATTACATCGCTTGTGATTCAGCTGCCATGTCTGAAATCGTCGTGCCGATGGTTAAAAATGGTCAGCTCATCGGAGTGCTGGATTTGGATAGCCATGTCATTGGTGACTACGATGACGTTGACCAAAACTACCTAGAGCAGTTTGTGGATCTGCTATTAACCAAGACCCGCTTTAATTTTGACATGTTTGGAGCTGACTAATGTATCAAGCCCTATACCGCAAATACCGTAGCCAAACCTTTGACGAGATGGTTGGTCAAGAAGTTATCGCCAAGACCCTCAAGCAGGCAGTGGCGACGGGCAAGATTAGCCATGCCTACCTCTTTTCAGGTCCTCGAGGAACAGGTAAAACCTCCGCTGCCAAGATTTTTGCCAAGGCCATGAACTGTCCCAATCAGGTGGACGGTGAACCTTGTAACGCCTGCGACCTCTGTCAAGATATTACTAGAGGTGCCTTAGAAGATGTCATTGAAATCGATGCTGCTTCTAACAATGGGGTCGATGAAATCCGTGACATCAGAGACAAGTCGACCTATGCCCCCAGCCGAGCTAAGTATAAGGTTTACATCATCGACGAGGTGCACATGCTCTCGACAGGGGCATTTAATGCCTTGCTCAAGACCCTAGAAGAGCCGACAGATAATGTGGTCTTTATCCTTGCGACCACGGAACTTCACAAGATTCCAGCAACAATCCTGTCGCGTGTCCAGCGCTTTGAGTTCAAGAGCATCAAGCCTGCGGCTATCCGAGAGCATCTAGCCCATGTCCTCGACCAAGAACAGATCACCTATGACGAACAAGCTCTAGCTATTATTTCCAAGCAGGCACAAGGTGGGATGCGTGACGCCTTATCTATCCTTGATCAGGCGCTTAGTTTATCAGATGGAACCCAGCTAACGACAAGTGTTGTAGAGGATATCACAGGAACGATTGCCCTGACCGCTTTATCGGCTTATTTTGGTGCTATAGCAGAGCAGGACAGCTTGTCTGCCTTGACGCATTTGCAGACCATCTTTGATAGTGGGAAGAGCATGGGTCGCTTTGCGACTGATTTGCTGACCTACATGCGAGACCTCTTAATCGCTCAGCATGGAGGTGAGGTTGATGGATTAGGAGATCAGGATCACCTTGCCTTACCTGCAGAGCAGCTCTTTACCATGATTGACATTGTGACGAGGAGCTTGTCCGAGATAAAATCAGGCAGTCATCCCAAATTATACGCTGAAATGATGACCATCAAATTGGCTAATCCAGCACAGGAAACAACTCTGCCTGATGATGTGGCTCAACAGCTTAGCAGCTTGAAGCATCAGCTCACAGAGCTCAAGACCTTACTAGCTAGTCTCCAGCAACAACCAAGTGGCTCTGCTATTTCCCAAAAGAAAGCAGCACCAATCAAAAATGCCTACAAGCTGGACAAACGTAAGGTTTTGGAGATTATGGCAGAGACTGTGCAGGAAGCTCAGCAGTCACGCGCCTATCTGGATGCTCTTAAGGGGGCCTGGAATGAGATTTTAGACAGCATTTCACCGCAGGACAGAGCCTTATTGCTTGGTTCTGAACCTGTTTTAGCCAACGCAGAAAATGCGCTCCTAGCATTTGAAACGGCCTTTAGTGCCGAGCAGGTCATGAAGCGAGGCGATCTGAACACTATTTTTGGCAATATCATGAGTCAAGCAGCTGGTTTCTCTCCAAATATTATGGCGGTGACCAAGGCTGATTTCAAGCTGCTTCGGACAGAGTTTGCTAGACAGCATCGGTCCAACGACCAGCCAGCAGAAGAAGTGTCTCAAGAAGCACCAGTTGTCCCAGAAGCTTTTCAATTTCTAGCAGAGAAGATTGAATGGGTAGATGATTAAATCGTCAAAAGAGGTCCTATCGAAACGTATAATTTTCGATAGGACCTCTTTGTGATCAATTGTTTAGGTTGATGGTTAAGCGATTTTAGATGGTTAGTGCGGGTTTAGGTTTAAGAAAAATAAGGGTTGAACCGTTTTTCATTTCCTATCGTCGTGTTCATGCCGTGTCCAGGGTAGACCGTATAGTGGTCAGGCAGGGTAAAGAGCTGTTCGCGAATCCCTGTCAGGAGCGCTTGATGATCGCTGGTTGGCAAGTCTGTTCGTCCGATAGTCCCCTTGAAGAGAGCATCACCTGTGATAACTATTTCGTCTTGGTCAAAGACAAAAGAGACACCTCCGATAGAATGCCCTGGAGTTGGTCGCACAGTAAACTCAAACCCCGCCAGTTGATAGGTTTGGTGAAGCACGAAGATTTTCTCTGCTGGCTGGATGACCACATCGGCCATATCATCATGGCGTGCTAATCCAGAAAGATTAGCAACAGGCGTATAGAGCCAGCTGGCCTCATGTTCTGACACATAGACAGGCGGATGGTTAAATTTTTCGCGGATAATGTCCACGCTCATGATGTGGTCATAATGGGTATGAGTCAAGAGAATGGCTGCAACAGGTTTGTCAATATTGGTCAAAGTGTCTATAATTTTTTGGCTATCACTACCTGGGTCAATGACCAGGACAGCCTGATCGTTAATGAGAAAGTAGGTATTTTCACTAGCAACAGCGTTGATGGTTTTTAAAATTTTCATAAGACCAGTATAGCAAAAAACCTTATATTTTGCATGAATTCAGGACAAAAAATAACACATCTGGTCAAAAAAATTATAAAATAGTCATGAAAGGAGTTTAGAGATGACAACAGATATTTTTTCTGCTATTGAAAAAGGTGCACTGTTATTAGATGTTCGTCCAGCATCTGCCTATGCAGCTGGGCACATCAAGGGTAGTCAGAGCGCTCCCTTGGAGGATTTAGCGACAACTGACTTGCCAGAGGACAAGGAGCAGCCAATCTATGTGCACTGCCGCTTAGGGATTAAGTCTAAAGAAGCCAAAAGCCTTTTGGAAGAAAAGGGCTACACCAACGTGGTCGATTTAGGCTCTATCGATGATATGGTTGCACGTGGCTTTGATTACCAAGAGTTTGGGCAATAGCAGAGCTGATTACACTGAGGTGACATCATCTCAGTTTTTTGGTTGCTTAGATAGCTCTGCCATGTTATCATAGAAGAAAGTATAACCAATAGGAGGGCTTATGGAAACACCGAGCCGTGTGGGACTTTTTGTCCATCTTTATTATAATCGTGATAGCCGAAAACTTAATAAGTACGGTGATTTTCACTACCATTCTAAGAAATGTCGCTATGTCCTCATCTATGTACCATCAGATGACATCGAGGCTGTGATGACAGAGCTCAAGGCTCTGAAATTTGTCAAGAGTGTCCAACCGTCCTATCTGGATGACATTGACCGCCAATTTGTTGGTAATCTGACTGCTCATGAACTGGTCTAGTGACCGAGTGCTTGATAGTGGTTAGTCCATTTTCACTTTGACTGGAAGAATTGAAAATTTCAAAGAAAACCCTTGACAAAAGCAGTCACTTTATTAGATAATAGAAGAAAGAAAACGCTTTTAATATTTTCAAGGAGGTTTGCGATGCAAATTATTAAACGAAATGGTCAGTTAGCTGACTTTGACCCAGATAAGATTTATCAAGCCATCATTAAAGCCGCACGAACAGTCTATGTGATTGATGATACTTGGCGTGAAAATTTGGCTGAAGTAACTAAGAAAGTCGTCATTGATTTGCATGAGGCACAGGTTGAGCGTCCAACAATTTCGATGATTCAATCAATGGTTGAATATCGCCTTTTAGAAGCTGGCTACCTCAATATCGCAGAGCACTATATCTCTTATCGTTTGCAACGCGATTTGGAGCGTAATGGCTATGGTGATTTAATTAGTGTCCATCTAAAATTTGATCAGATTAGATAATCTTTCAACGATTGACCATCTACTCAGAGCCTGTATTCACAACTGATGTGCTTTGACCTGAACTTGATTTTAGTCCTTATCCGCAAGCGTTCTTACCAAATATTGGCAATGAGAACTGATGAGCGTTCGGGCTAAACGGCAAACAAGTCTAGCAAATATCCGTTAGAATGCAGGTTTTTATGCTATAATAAAAAGTATCAATTGGGAGGTGTTCTGGTGAACTATTTATCGGTTAGCGACTTAACCAAGTATTTAAAACTAAAGTTTGACCGTGATCCTTACTTGGAACGGGTTTATTTGACTGGTCAAGTGTCTAACTTTCGTAGACGGCCAACTCACCAGTATTTTTCCCTAAAAGATGACAAGGCTGTGATTCAAGCCACCATGTGGGCTGGTATTTATAAATCACTGGGTTTCGCTCTAGAAGAAGGCATGAAGCTCAATGTTGTTGGTCGTATCCAACTTTATGAACCTGGCGGTAGTTACTCTATTGTCATCGAAAAAGCTGATCCAGATGGCATTGGTGCCCTAGCTGTTGCTTTTGAACAGTTGAAAAAGCGGCTGGGAGAAGCAGGCTATTTTGATGACCGCCATAAACAAGCTCTGCCTCAGTTTGTCAGCAAAATCGGTGTTATTACAAGCCCCAGTGGGGCAGTGATTAAGGACATCATCACCACAGTTAGTCGCCGTTTCCCAGGTGTTGAGATTTTACTATTTCCGACTAAAGTTCAAGGAGATGGGGCTGCTCATGAAGTCGCAACGAACATCCGCTTAGCAAATCAGCGCACTGACCTTGATTTGTTGATTGTTGGGCGAGGCGGTGGCTCAATTGAAGACTTATGGGCTTTTAACGAAGAACTGGTCGTCGAAGCGATTTTTGAATCTCGCCTGCCCATTATCTCCAGTGTCGGTCATGAAACGGATACCACTTTAGCAGATTTTGTGGCGGACAAGCGTGCAGCAACACCGACAGCTGCTGCTGAGCTGGCCACGCCTGTGACCAAGGCTGATGTCGTCGCTTTTGTCAAGGACAGGCAATTACGACTATATCAGGCCGTGCAACGGCGTTTGACTTATCAACAGGAGCGTGTGGCAAAGCTGAATCAGTCGGTAATTTTTCGCCAGCCTGAGCGACTTTATGATAGCTATTTACAGCGTTTGGACAAGTTGCTGACGACCTTAACACATCATTTTAAAGGACGAGTGATGGACGTAGGTGCTTCTCGCCAGCTACTGCACCAGCGTTTGTTGAGTCAAGACCTGGCAGGAACAGTTGAACGAAGAGCTGAGCAAGTGCTCAGTTACCAGCACCGACTAGTTCAACACATGAAACATCAGATTGCGGTCTGCCAAGCTGATGTTGAGCAATATGAGACAAGGCTTCTGTCTCTAGATACGGATCGTATCTTGAAACGAGGCTTTGCCCTCATCCAAAAAGAAGACATCATCACACCATCAGTGCAAGGTATTAAGGTTGGTGATGAGTTGACCATTACACTACAAGATGGGCAATTAGACGTGGAGGTTAAAAATGTCAAAGAAACCAACATTTGAAGAAAATTTGCAGGCCTTAGAGGCGATAGTCAACCGCTTGGAAAATGGTGACGTTCCCCTAGAAGAAGCCTTGAGTGAGTTCCAAAAAGGAATTGGACTATCGAAAACCCTACAACAAACGCTAGCTGAGGCGGAGCAAACGCTGGTTAAGGTGATGCAAGCTGACGGCAGTGAAAAGGATTTAGATTAGATGAAGCATATTGATGGCATCACCAAAGCCTTAGCCGCTTACTATGCTCAATCGCCAGTAGCCAAACGCCTTAACGAGGCTATTTACTATTCTATCGATAGCGGTGGTAAACGTCTTCGCCCTGTCTTGCTCTTGCAACTGTTAGAAGGTTTCGGCGTGTTGTTGACAGATGCCCATTATCAGGTGGCTGCTGGTCTTGAAATGATTCATACAGGTAGTTTGATTCACGATGATTTGCCTGCCATGGATAACGATGACTACCGTCGTGGTCGCTTGACCAACCATAAGCAGTTCGACGAAGCTACAGCGATTTTAGCAGGTGATAGCTTGTTTTTAGACCCGTTTGGTCTGATTGCCAGGGCTGATTTGCCAGCTCAAGTACGACTAAACTTAATCGCTGAGCTGTCGGAAGCTGTGGGCACCTATGGCATGGTGGGTGGTCAGATGCTCGATATGATGGGAGAAGGTCGTCAGTTGACAGTCACTGAACTAAAAACGATTCATGCTAACAAGACGGGCAAGTTGCTTGCTTTCCCTTTCCTTGCCGCTGGGATAATCGCTGAGCTGGACAGTTTATCAATCGCTGATTTGCGTTTAGCAGGCGAACTGGTTGGTTTAGCTTTCCAAGTTCGTGATGATATTTTGGACGTGACAGCTAGCTTTGAAGAGTTAGGAAAGACACCACAAAAAGACTTATCAGCTCAAAAATCAACTTATCCAAGACTGTTAGGTCTAAATGAGTCCTATGACCTTCTCAATGATTGTTTGGATCAAGCGCTAGCTATTTTCCAAAAACTAGAGCGAGACGAGGATGTGGACTTAAGAAAAGTCCGAGACATGATAGAAAGGTTGCGACTTCATGGCTAAAGAACGTGTTGACGTGCTTGCCTATAAGCAAGGGCTTTTTGAGACAAGGGAGCAGGCCAAACGTGGCGTGATGGCTGGTCTAGTGGTTGCTGTGATGAACGGGCAACGCTATGACAAACCTGGTGAGAAGATTGATGAAGCAACGGAACTCAAATTAAAAGGCGAGCGCTTGAAGTATGTTAGTCGTGGTGGGCTAAAGCTGGAGAAGGCGCTGTCTGCTTTTGGATTATCTGTTCTTGACCAAATTGGTCTTGATATTGGGGCTTCAACAGGTGGGTTTACAGACGTTATGCTACAAGCGGGTGCAAAGTCCGTTTATGCTGTTGATGTCGGTACTAATCAACTGGCTTGGAAGTTGCGACAAGACCCACGTGTCCTATCCATGGAACAATACAATTTTCGCTACGCCAGCTTGGCAGATTTTACACATGGTCAGCCGACAGTGGCATCGATTGATGTGAGCTTTATTTCCTTAGCCCTTATACTGCCAGCCTTACATGAGATTTTAGCTGATGGTGGGCAAGTAGTGGCCTTAATCAAACCGCAATTTGAGGCTGGGCGAGAATTTATTGGGAAAAATGGTATTGTTAAAGATCAGGCTGTCCATGAACGGGTCATATATGAGGTGGTAGACAGGTCAGTCCAGTTAGGTTTTTCAGTTCTGAACCTTGATTTCTCTCCTATTCAAGGAGGTCAAGGCAATATTGAGTTTTTAGCTCACCTTGAAAAATCTCCTGCTCCTCAATCATTAGTGCTAGAAAAAATTGTAAGAGTTGTTCAAAATGCTCATGATACCTTTAAACGCGAGAGCAGCGATCATTAAACTAACCCAACCAATCTTACCGATTGTGAACGATAAACTCAGAAGGAGAACTGATGCTACAGGAAATTGCGATTAAAAACTTTGCGATTATCGAAGCGATTCGCCTGACCTTTGATAAGGGGATGACGGTCCTGACTGGTGAAACAGGTGCCGGCAAATCAATTATCATTGATGCCATGAACATGATGCTGGGTAGTCGCGCCAGTCACGATGTGGTTCGCCACGGTCAACTAAAAGCAGAAATCGAAGGGTTATTTTCTGTCAATTATAGCAGTTCTTTGACTCAGTTGCTGACGGATAACGGGATTGATCCAACTGAGGAGTTGATTATTCGCCGAGAGATTTCTGCTAATGGGCGATCAGTCAGTCGTGTTAATGGTCAGTTGGTCAATTTATCAACCTTGAAAGCTATTGGTGAACATTTGGTTGATATTCATGGTCAACATGATCAAGAAGAGCTGATGCGTCCTCAGCACCATATCAGGTTATTAGATAGCTTTGGTGAGCAAGCATTTTGGAACTTGAAAAAAGCGTATCAGGCAAGCTTTGACAGTTATCGCAAAAAGCGCAAGCATTTACTTACTATCAAAAAAAATCAACAGGAGCATCGGGAGCGAATCGAGATGTTGGAGTTCCAGCTTGCAGAGCTAGAAGCAGCCGAACTAAAATCTGGTGAAGACCAAGACTTGCTAGCGGAGCGGGAACGCTTGCTGAACCATAAAACCATCGCAGATACGCTGGTTAATGTCTATGCCTTACTAGATAACGAGGATTTTTCCAGCCTGTCCAATATTCGTTCAGCCATGAATGACCTCCAGACCATTGAAGACTATGATGCAACCTATCAGGAATTCTCCCAACAACTCACCGAGAGTTACTATGGTTTAGAGGAGATTACTAGGCGTTTAGGTGCTACCATTGATGATTTGGAGTTTGATGGTGAGCGCTTGATGATGGTCGAGAATCGTCTTGACGTGATTCATAGCATGACAAAAAAATATGGTGGCACAGTTGATGATGTTTTGATTTATTTTGAGCAAATTAGCAAAGAATATGCGCTCTTAACAGGAGATGATTTTTCGTTTGAAGATTTGGAAAAGGAACTGAAAATCATTGAACGTGACCTTGTCAATCAAGTGAAAGAGCTTTCTACAGCTAGACACCAGCTTGCTGAACAGTTAGAAGAGGATATTCATCAAGAGTTAAAAGACCTTTACATGGAAAAGGCGCGTTTTCAGGTACGTTTCACCAGCTCAAAATTTAGCTGTGAGGGAAATGAGACTGTCGAGTTCTACATTTCAACCAACCCAGGTGAAGAATTTAAGCCTTTAGTCAAGGTGGCTTCAGGAGGCGAATTATCTCGGTTGATGCTGGCTGTTAAGTCTGCTTTTGCTAGACGTGAAGATAAAACAGCTATTGTTTTTGACGAGGTGGATACGGGTGTTTCCGGTCGTGTTGGTCAAGCAATTGCACAAAAAATTTATAAAATTGGCAACCACGGTCAGATTCTAGCCATCTCTCACTTGCCACAAGTTATTGCTATCGCGGATTATCAATTCTTCATTCAAAAACAAAGCGATGAAAAGAGTACCGTGTCTACAGTTCGCCTCTTGACAACAGATGAACGGGTGGAAGAAATTGCAAAAATGCTAGCTGGGGAAAACGTCACAGAGACAGCTAGACAGCAAGCCCGAGAATTACTTGGTATCTAGGTAAAAAATCATAAAAAAGTTAAAAAATCTATCATTTTTTTACAAGAGTTTTCGAATAACTTATTAGGAAGAGATTTCCAAACTATTTTAAGGAGGCTGACCATGTCAGAATTTACATTTGAGATTACAGAGAGATTGCTTGTCCTATCGACCAACGATAAAGGATGGAGTAAGGAGCTCAACCGAGTGAGTTTTAACGGTGCTGAGCCTAAATTTGATATCCGGATGTGGAACGAAGACCACACCAAGATGGGCAAGGGCATCACCTTCACCAACGAGGAATTTAAAACCATTCTGGACGCTTTCCGACCAGGGTATTAAAAACATGAATTATCCCTAGACCTTGAGGGACATGTTGTCGAAAGGATTTGGAACTATGCTAATAGAACCAGATCCTTTTACTATTTGTCAATCAATTGCATGAAAGCATTTTAAGATGATTTCTTAGTCGTTAAAAAGGCTCTTTGTCAACTGTAGTGGGTTGACCCACTTAACACCGAGAGAGGACAGTTCTTGTCTTCTCTCGTTTTATGTTTATGGCAATGAAAATGCGAGTTTTGTCTTTTCAAAGTTTCTGAAACCAAAGGCGTTGCGCTTAATAACCTTGATGATGTTGTTGGTTGCTTCAATCTTGGCGTTAGAGTAGGGCAATTCCAAGGCATTGACAATCTTGTCCCTACCCTTCAAAAATGTTCTAAAAACTGTCTGAAAGACAGGATTAACGCTTGAAATCGTCTCCTCAATCAGCCCAAAGAGCTGGTTAGCTTGCTTTTCTTGAAAATGAAACAGGAGCAGTTGATAAAGTTCGTAGTGTTCTTTTAGCTCTTGCGAATAGCCGAGCAGTTTAGTGACAACCTCCTGATTAGTCAAGTGC
>NZ_JBGTZC010000033.1:0-396 GCF_041807725.1 Streptococcus sp. E17BB | reverse complement strand
GAATAGCCGAGCAGTTTAGTGACAACCTCCTGATTAGTCAAGTGCATGCGAAAAGTTGGGCGATAAAAGCGTTTATCGCTGAGCTTTCGACTGGCTTGTTGGAGTAAACTAGTCCAGTGGACTAGTTTAGCCCGAGCTTGAAAACGAGAGAGCGAGGGTTCCAGTAGCGCTTTAGGGCTCTGTATTCGTGGGAATTTCGATCAAACTGGTTCATTACTTGGATGCGTAGCCTGTTCATGTCCCTGCTCATATGCTGGACAATGTGGAAACAATCGAGAACGATTTTCGCATTTGGAAATAGTTTCTTAGCGATGTCGTAATAAGGGCTAAACATGTCCATGGTGATGACCTTAACACGGTTCCTGACGTCTCTCGGATAGCGCAGAAAGTGGTTGC
>NZ_JBGTZC010000032.1:0-23665 GCF_041807725.1 Streptococcus sp. E17BB | reverse complement strand
TATGTGTCTTTCTAATGAGTTGTTTAAGCACTTTTCATTGTAGGTCATATGGAACTTTTTTTCTACACTCAAAAGGCTCTATAATCTCCATGGTGGATTTACCCACTACAGAAATTATAGAGCCGCTTTTGATGTATTGTAGAACCAAGTCATGGACGACAGACTTTGCTTTAGAACAGCAACAGTGAGGTGTGCCTCTCTAAAAAGTTAGACGTTTGGACTTTATTTTTCATTTAAGATTGAGGGACTATACTAGGTACGACTTAACGTTTCCCATCTGTTGGAATTTTTGATATAATCAAAATAGCGTTAAACTGTTAATGAGAGAAACGAGGATACCGCATGAAAAAAATACTGATTGTAGATGATGAACGCCCGATTTCAGATATTATCAAATTTAACTTGACCAAGGAAGGATATGAGACAGTCACTGCTTACGACGGACGGACAGCTGTGACCTTATTTGAAGAGGAGAAACCTGATTTAGTCATTTTAGACCTGATGTTGCCAGAACTTGATGGTCTCGAAGTGGCCAAGGCCATTCGGAAAACCAGCCATCTCCCGATTATCATGCTCTCAGCGAAAGATAGCGAGTTTGATAAGGTCATCGGTTTGGAAATCGGAGCAGATGATTATGTGACCAAGCCCTTTTCCAATCGAGAATTGTTAGCTAGGGTCAAGGTCCATTTACGCCGTTCTGAAACCATCGGAGCTGCGGTGACTGAAGAAACGGTTGTTGGTGGTCGTAAAACAATTGTTGTTGGTGACTTGGAAATCGTTCCAGATGCCTTTGTGGCGAAAAAACATGGTCAAGAGTTGGATTTAACCCACCGGGAATTTGAACTCCTGCACCACTTGGCTAACCATGCTGGTCAAGTCATGACTCGTGAGCATTTGCTTGAAACGGTCTGGGGCTATGATTATTTTGGTGATGTACGTACAGTTGATGTGACCATTCGTCGCTTGCGCGAAAAGATTGAAGATCAGCCAAGCCGACCAGAATATATTTTAACCAGACGTGGTGTTGGATACTACATGAAATCTTATGACTGATGTGATTGAAAACCTGAATCTATTTGAATTTACCCTACTTGCCTTGTTGGGGCTGGTCGCTCTTTATTTCTTTTATTTGGCCATGCGAGAGTACCATGAAGCGCAGCTCATCAAAAAAATAAACAAAAAAGTTGATTCCCTAATCAAGGGAAATTACGCAGATGTGCTTGATGTCAAGAGTAAGTCAGGTCTAGGGGAGTTGGCTACGCAGCTCAACGACCTGTCAGATGTTCTGCATGCCAACCATGAGAATTTGTCGCAGGAAAAAAACCGCCTATCCTCTATTTTGTCCTACATGACAGATGGGGTTTTGGCGACCAATCGTTCCGGACAAATCATCATGATTAACCAGATGGCTCAACGTCACCTCAATCTGAGTAAAGAAGCAGCGCTGAAGATGAATATTGTTGACCTGTTTGACCATGATCAGCGCTATACCTACCATGATTTGGTGTCAAAGACCCCAACAGTGACCATTCGCCGTCGTAACGAATTTGGCGAATTTATCGCTCTGTGGCTGCGTTTTGCCCTCAACCGTAGAGAGTCAGGCTTTATCTCAGGGCTTATTGTGGTGATTCATGACACGACTGACCAAGACCGAGAGGAGCGTGAACGCCGTCTCTTTGTGTCTAATGTTAGCCATGAGTTGAGAACCCCTTTGACTTCGGTCAAGTCCTATCTGGAGGCCCTCGATGAAGGCGCTCTTCGTGAGGAGGTGGCACCAGACTTTATCAAGGTATCGTTAAATGAGACCAATCGCATGATGCGGATGATTTCTGATTTGCTCGCCTTGTCACGTATTGACAATCAGGCCACGGCGCTGGATGTCGAGATGATTAACTTTACAGCCTTTATGACCTCTATTTTGAACCGATTTGATTTGATAAAAAATCAGCAAACCAACAGCGGTAAATTTTATGAACTGGTGCGGGATTATCCCATCAATTCAATTTGGATAGAGATTGATACAGACAAGATGACACAGGTGATCGAAAACATCTTGAACAACGCCATCAAGTACTCGCCTGATGGTGGTAAAATCACGGTGTCGATGAAGACAACAGACAGTCAATTGATTGTCTCGATTTCTGATGAAGGGTTAGGGATTCCTAAGAAAGATTTGCCCTTAATTTTTGACCGGTTTTACCGTGTAGACCGCGCCAGAAGCCGTGAGCAAGGTGGCACAGGTTTGGGCTTGTCCATTGCCAAGGAAATCATCAAGCTCCATGATGGCTTTATCTGGGCGAAAAGTGATTATGGGAAAGGGTCGACATTTACCATTGTCTTGCCGTATGAAAAGGATCCGACTGTTTTGGATCTGGATGATTGGGAGGAGGATTGACCTTTTTGGAACAAGGATTTAAGTATAGTATTTTAGCATCTGGGTCAACAGGGAACTCCTTCTATTTGGAGACGCCAAAGAAACGTTTTTTGGTTGATGCAGGCCTGTCAGGGAAAAAAATTGTGAGCCTTTTGGCGGAAATTGACCGCAGACCAGAAGACTTAGATGCCATTTTTGTCACTCATGAGCACAAGGATCATATCTACGGGGTCGGTGTACTGGCTAGGAAATATGGGTTGGATGTCTATGCCAATGCGAAGACCTGGTCAGCGATGGAAGGAGCCCTTGGCAAAATTGATTTAGAGCACAAGCATATTTTTGCGGAAAATACGGTGATGACCTTTGGGGATTTGGACATCGAAAGTTTTGGTGTCAGTCATGATGCGATCTCACCACAGTTTTACCGCTTCATGAAAGACGACAAAAGCTTTGTCATGCTGACGGACACGGGCTATGTGTCTGACCGCATGGCAGGCATTATCGAAAACGCAGATGCCTACCTCATCGAGTCTAACCACGACATCAATATCCTGCGTGCGGGCTCTTATCCTTGGAGCACCAAGCAGCGCATCCTCTCGGATAAGGGACATCTCTCCAACGAAGATGGAGCTGCTGCTATGATTCGGACGTTGGGCAACCGCACCAAGCGTATCCACCTCGGGCACCTGAGCAAGGAAAATAACATCAAGGAACTGGCCAATTTGACCATGACGACCAGCCTCCAGCAGGCGGACATCGCCGCAGGCACAGGGGTCAAGATTTATGATACCTCGCCGGACAGCGCTAGCCCCCTGATGAAACTCTAATCAAAACAGCCTTCGGGCTGTTTTTTTGAGGGCAATCGCCGAGCAGGGAGAGGAATGTCACTTGAGCGCCTCACAACAATCAGATTAGTCGCCGCCTTCGGCGGCTATTTTTATCAAAAACAGTGCCTGATGACAAAGACCATACTGCTGAACAGCCTGACCAAGGCAGGTTTTTATGTTACAATTTCTTAACAAATGAGCAAAAACCTTGACAAAATGCCTATATACTAGTATATAGGACTTGACCTTTCAGGCCAAGCCCTTCTAAAAGTAATACTTTTTAAGGAAAAGGAGGGAGTTTATGAAAAAACTTCTCAAATATGGGGTTGCGAGCTTGTCGCTGGCCACCCTGGGTGTGGTCACCACAGCGACGGATGTGCCTTTTATTGGGGCAACTATTGTCAATGCCGACGAGGCGAACACAAGTATTATTTCCGTAAGCTATTTCGGTCGCGATCCGCAGGATGACAATTTTTTTGCAGAGTTGCGGGGTAAGAGTTATTTTGATGTTCCTAACGGTCAACCATACCGAGTGGAGTTTCCTGACTTTCCGGGTTACACTTTTGATTGTTGGATTCCAGCAAGTGAGCTAGATACAGCCCTTAATGGCGGAGGAAGTACCCAGTTTGCAGAGTTTACTCCTGAAGGTGGTATTCACGGTATTTTTGTTGTCTACAACAAGAAGCCTTTAGACCCAGCTCCAGCTGATCCAAAACCGACTACCCCAGCCACCCCACCGACCGATAATAGTGGTGGCACTGATGTTCAAGACCAGACCCCACCAGCCGAAAATAGCGACCAAGGTAGTGGGTCAGAATCCCAAACACCTCCATCTGACGATGAGGATAACACTTCCGTGACCTCACCAGCCACGCAAGCAGACAAAGAAGACCTGTCCGCCACCCGCAACCAACTCTTAGCTCAGGTGGACAAGTCTCGCCTGACCGATGAGCAAAAGGGTGAGTTGGCTGTCAACATCGCCTTTGCAGAGACAGCAGAGGAGCTGGACAAGCTCAAGGCAGATCTGACCAGCTTGACAGCTAATCAATCAGCCCCTGCGTCAGCAGATAAACCAGCGACAGCTGACAAACCTGCGCCATCAGCAGCCAAGACCCTGCCAACCACGGGTGAGCTGACTACAGAAGCCCTGACCGCTATGGGAGTGTCTCTAGTGCTCTTTGGCCTTGGCTTGGCTAAGGCTCGCAAAACCAAGTAAAACTATTCAAACCCGATGACCGACCGTTGTCGGGTTTGTTTCTCATCTGTCAGAAGCTCTGAAAGCGAGAAATCCGAACACTACTCTCTATCAGAAATTCTGATATTGCTAATAACGAATGATTGAAGCCGTCAGATGTTCTGACGAGGCAAATTCCTCTGGCGCCAGCTGCTCAGACCTTCTGACGGCTGGTCGCTCAAGAACCTGAGCCTGTCAGAACTTCTGACCGTACAGAAAGGACTGTTATGACGAAAAAACTCGTTTCCCTCAATCACGCCAACCTCCGCCACGCGGAAGCCAGTCAGTTTCAGACCCGCTTTCTCGATGACTTGGACAAGTCAGGCATTGACCTGTCGACAGATGAGCTGGTCACTCGCTTGGTGGCTGACCTGCGCACCCAGCTCCGCCCCTTTACCCGCTCTCTGGAGCAGGTGCGAGCCAGTAGTAAGTCCGCCGACATCGCTAAGGTCGATGAACAGCGTGACCGTGATTTTCAAGCCCTCAAGGACAGCCTGCGCCCCTATCGCAGCAGTCGTGACGAGGCGGAGAAAGCTGCCTACACTAGCCTCAGACAACTGCTTGACCAGTACAAGCTGACCGCTAAGACCAACTACGAAGCCCAGACTGCCCTGTTGACCACCCTCTTGGTGAAATTGGCTGGCGCCCCCTACCAAGACCAGCTGACCATCCTTGGCATTGACCGCTTTGTCACCAAGCTGAGTGCTAGCCAGACGGCTTTTGAAGCTGCCTTTTCCGCCCGTTCTCATGAGGGCTTGACCAAGACCGTCAGCGATGTTAAGCAGCTGCGGAAAAGGGCCTTTGCGCCTTACCAAGACTTGGCAGACTACACAGCTGTCCTAGTACGGGTCAAGGGAGACCAGTTCTATCTGGCTGTGCTAGCTGTCCTCAACAACAGCCGTGCTTACTACGCCGACCTCTTAGCTAGACGATAACCCGTCTTGGTCAGTCAGATAGCAGTTGAGATGCAAGGTTCTGTTCCAAGTTCCATGGCTTAGGGTGCAGGTCTTGACCTGCTCTTGTCCAACATGTTAATCAGATTAGCTTAACTCGCTCATTTGAGCGAGTTTTGTGCTATAATAAGAGAAACCGTTTGAAGAGAAAGGAATCTTATGACCATATTAGTTAATCACTTGCAAGCTGTTTTTGGTATTGCCTTTTCCGACCAGAATTTGCTTGACACGGCCTTTACCCATACGAGTTATGCGAACGAACACCGCCTCCTAAAAGTTCCACACAATGAGCGCTTGGAATTTTTAGGAGACGCGGTTCTGCAACTCATCATCTCTCAGTACCTTTATCAGAAATACCCTAAAAAGCCAGAAGGGGATTTGTCTAAGTTGCGTTCAGCCATTGTCCGTGAAGAAAGCCTGGCTGATTTTTCCAGACGTTGCGGGTTTGACCGCTTTATCAAGCTCGGTAAGGGTGAGGAAAAAACTGGAGGTCGCCAGAGGGCTGCCATTTTAGCTGACCTCTTTGAGGCTTTCTTAGGCGCTCTGCTATTGGACAAAGGCATCAGCTGTGTTGAAGACTTTTTGCAAGAAGTGGTCATCACGCAGGTGGAGCAGGGGAATTACGCCCAAGTGTCAGACTATAAGACCGCCCTTCAGGAGTTTCTCCAGAGCGATGGCGATGTGACCATCAGTTATCAGGTGGTCAATGAGACAGGACCTGCTCACGCTAAGGTCTTTGGGGTCGCCGTTTTTGTGGACGGCACCTGTATCGGCATGGGTGAAGGCAAGTCTAAAAAAATAGCAGAGCAGGCAGCTGCCAAGATTGCCCTCGACCAGTTACAGCGAGGTTAAGATGTTTTTAAAAGAGATAGAAATGCAGGGCTTCAAGTCCTTCGCAGATAAGACCAAGGTAACCTTTGACCAAGGGGTTACAGCGGTCGTGGGACCAAATGGCTCTGGAAAATCAAATATCACAGAGAGCCTGCGCTGGGCACTGGGGGAATCCTCTGCCAAGAGCTTGCGGGGGGGCAAGATGCCTGATGTCATCTTTGCAGGGACGCAGGATCGTAAGGCGCAAAATTATGCGGCTGTCAAGGTTACTCTGGATAATAGTGACGGCTTTATCGCCTCAGCTGGTAAAAGTATTCAGGTGGAGCGCCATATCTACCGCAACGGCGATAGTGATTACCTGATTGATGGGAAAAAGGTTCGGCTCAAGGATATTCATGACCTCTTTATGGATACAGGTCTGGGGCGGGATTCCTTTTCCATCATCTCGCAAGGGCGTGTTGAGGCCATTTTCAACAGCAAACCAGAGGAGCGCCGCGCCATCTTTGAAGAAGCGGCAGGTATCCTCAAGTACAAGACCAGAAAAAAAGAAACCCAGACCAAGCTCAATCAAACTCAGGACAATTTGGACCGTCTGGAAGACATCATCTACGAGCTGAACAGTCAGATAAAGCCCTTGGAAAAGCAAGCCAAGACAGCTAAGCTCTTCCAAGGCTTGGAACAAGAGCGTTCTGGCTTGCAACTGGATATTTTGGTGGCGGATATCGGGCTAGAAAAAGATAGGGAAGCCCGTCTTAGCAAGAAAATCGAAGAAGCCCAGTCAGCCTTGGCAGACTACCATGAGCAACGCCGACAATTTGAAGTCGATAACCAAGCTCTAAAAACCAAACGGCAAGCTCTGGCTCAGGAAGTGTCCGAGACCCAGGCGACGATTTTGGGCTTGACACGATTAGCTGCCGATCTCAAGGGGCAGCTTGAACGCTACCAACTGGAGCGTGACCAGTCCAATCGGACAAAAGAAGAAACCAGTCAACAACTGGTTCAGCTCAAGTTGAAAATCCAAGAGACAGACCATGAGCTGCTGACCAGTCAGGAACACTTTGGGCAACTGACCCACCAATTAACACAAATCAATCAGGAACTTGTGGATTTGGACAAGGGGCTGGCACGACTTACCCAGACACCTGATCAGGTCTTAGAGGAGTTGCGTGAAGACTATGTTCAGTTGATGCAAACAGAAGCTGACCTGTCCAATAAACTGACGCTGCTGGAGGCGGAGTTGGAGCAGGAGAGCCAGATGTTGGAGAGCCAGCGTGCTGAAAACGAGCAGGTGACCAAAGATTTGGCAGAGGTCAAAGCGAGTGCCCAAGCTGCCTTAGCTGGCTATCAAGCCAGTCAACAAAAAGTAGCAGAACTCCTGACGGCCTACCAAGAGCTGACCGAGCAACTCACCAGCCAACAAGACCGCTACAGCAGGGAGCAGACTAAATTGTTTGATCTGCTAGATGCCATAAAAACCAGAGAAGCTAAAAAGTCTAGTCTAGAAGCTATTCAGAAAAATCACAGCAATTTCTACGCTGGGGTACGGGCAGTCTTGCAAGCAGGGGAACGCCTTGATGGTATTATCGGTGCGGTCAGTCAGTCCTTGACCTTTGATAGCCGTTACCAGTTAGCCATGGAGATTGCTTTGGGAGGTGCCAGCCAGCACATCATCGTTCGCGATGAAGCGGCAGCCAAGCAAGGCATTGCCTACCTCAAACAACACCGCCAAGGTCGGGCAACCTTTCTGCCCTTAACCACCATCAAACCTCGCCAGCTTGCTCAACACCAACTGGATAAGCTCAAGGCTAGCTCAGGTTATCTAGGTCTTGCTAGCGATTTGGTGCGTTTTGATGCGACCCACAGACATATCTTTCATAACCTGCTGGGGGTGACTGCTATCTTTGAGACTACTGAGCAGGCTACATTGGCAGCTCGTCATCTACATTATCAGGTGCGCTTGGTTACTTTGGACGGGACAGAGTTGCGACCAGGTGGCTCCTTTTCGGGAGGTGCCAATCGCCAGCAGTCCACGACCTTTATTCAGCCAGAACTTGATATGCTTTTGGGCGAAATAGCAGAGCTGAAAACAGCCATGTTGGAGCAGGAACAATTGGTCGGTGGCATTCGACAAACCATCGACCAACTAGAGGAGGAGCAGAGCCTGCTAAAAGAAGAAGGCGAGCTCGCTCGCTTGACAGAGCAAAGGGACAGATTGGCCTATGACCAATTATCTGAGCGCCTAGCTGACCTCAATAGAATCCAGGATACCTTGCTCGCTCGATCAAGCGGGGAACTAAATCCTGACCTGTTAACCAACCGTCAGCACTTGCAAGACCAGTTGGCTAATCTTCAGACGAAGAAAGCCAATTTGACGGCTGATATTGAGCAATTGCGGCAAGATAAGGACAGCCTCAATCAACAACTGGACAAGCAACGTCACCAATTAGCTCAGAGCCAGATTCGTCAGCGCGAACTCCAGTCGGAATGCCGATTTGAAGAGAGTACGATAGAGCGTCTGACCAAGGAATTAGCTGAATTAACAGCAGAGCAAGAGCGTCTGGAAACGTTCCTCAACAGCGAGCAACTACAGTTGACTCCTGAGACGATTGAGCACTTAACCCAGCAAAGCCAAGCGGTACAAGACCGCCAAAAAGAAGAGGAAAGCAAGTTGATTCGCCTGAATTTTGAGTTGGAGGATTGCGAAGCGAGTTTGGAGGATTTGGCGGAGCACCTAGGCAAGGTCAGTCAGAGAAACGATGGCTTGATTCGTCAACAAGCGACCTTGGAGGTTCAGTTCGAACAGGTTCAAGAGCGATTGCAGTCTTTTGCGAGACGCTTATCAGAAGACTACCGTCTGTCCTTTACGGAGGCGCTTGAAAAAGCTAGACCGTTAGAGCAGCTTGAACAGTCTAAGAAGCAGTTGAAAGACTTGAACAAGCAGATTAAAGATCTAGGGCCCATTAACCTTGAGGCCATTACCCAATTTGACGAGGTCAATGAGCGCTTGACCTTCTTATCAGGTCAACGTGACGATCTCTTAGGTGCGAAAAATATGCTTCAAGCGACCATTGATGATATGGACGGTGAGGTCAAGGCGCGCTTTAAGACCACTTTTGAAGCCATCAGAGAGAGTTTCAAGACCACCTTTACCCAGATGTTTGGCGGCGGTTCAGCAGATTTGCTCTTGACCGAGCCTGATATTTTGACGGCAGGTGTGGAGATTTCCGTCCAACCTCCTGGTAAGAAAATCCAATCACTCAACCTCATGTCAGGTGGGGAGAAAGCCCTCTCGGCGCTCGCTCTGCTATTTGCCATCATCCGCGTCAAAACCATCCCCTTTGTCATCTTGGACGAGGTGGAGGCGGCGCTCGATGAGGCTAATGTCAAGCGCTTTGGTGACTACCTCAACCGCTTTGACAAGTCCAGCCAGTTTATCGTCGTCACCCACCGCAAGGGGACCATGGCAGCGGCGGACAGCATCTACGGTGTGACCATGCAGGAGTCAGGCGTGTCCAAAATCGTGTCTGTCAAGCTCAAGGAAGCTCAGGAAATGGTAAAATAGGAGAACGATATGGAAGAAGACATCAAACCATCAACAGTTATCAGCGTTAATGGCCCAGCCTTTAAGGCTATTCATGACCGCGTTGCAGCCAACCAGCCTTACTTTGCTGTCTTGCAAGATGCGAGCAGTAGTAGACAAGAGGTGGAAGAGGCTTTTGCCGCCATGACAGGACAAGCACTAGACGAGAGTGTGAGCATCAATTTTCCCCTTTACACAGATTACGGTGCCAATATTCGCCTTGGTAAGTCTGTTTTTATCAATACTGGCGTGATGTTGACCGATTTAGGGGGGATTCAGATTGATGACCATGTTCTGATTGCACCTTTTGCCAAATTGCTATCTGTCAACCACCCGACTAACCCTAAGGAAAGACGGGGACTGATCTTGCAACCTGTTCATCTCAAGGAAAATGCTTGGATTGGAGCAGGGGCAACCATTTTACCAGGAGTGACAGTTGGTAAAAATGCGATTGTCAGTGCTGGGGCTGTGGTGACCAAAGACGTTCCAGACAATGTCATCGTTGCAGGTGTTCCGGCTTGCGTGATAAAAGAGATTGAAGAGATAGACTAACACATGACCAAAGCAGACCACATTTTCAAAGACAATATCAATAAAATCATGAACGAAGGGGTCTTTAGCCAGCAGGCTAGACCCAAGTACAAGGACGGCACAACAGCGAACTCCAAGTACATCACAGGTTCCTTTGCCGAGTACGATTTGAGTAAGGGTGAGTTTCCCATCACGACCCTGCGCCCTATTGCTATTAAGTCGGCGATCAAGGAGATTTTCTGGATTTACCAAGACCAGACCAGCGACCTCGATGTTCTGAGAAACAAGTACGGAGTGACCTACTGGAACGACTGGGAGATTGGGGAAACAGGCACTATCGGCGAGCGCTATGGGGCTATCGTGAAAAAACATGACATCATCAGAAAATTGCTCAAGCAGTTAGCTGACAACCCTTGGAATCGTCGTAATGTTATTTCTCTCTGGGATTATGAGGCCTTCGAGCGCAGCGAGGGGCTCTTGCCCTGTGCTTTTCAGACCATGTTTGATGTGCGGCAGGTGGGTGATGACATTTACCTCGATGCGACCCTGACCCAGCGCTCTAACGACATGCTGGTGGCTCACCACATCAATGCTATGCAGTATGTGGCTCTTCAGATGATGATTGCCAAGCGTTTTGGCTGGAAAGTCGGTAAATTTTTCTATTTTATCAACAATCTCCACATTTACGACAACCAGTTTGAACAGGCTGAGGAACTGCTCCGCCGTGAGCCGACAGCTTGTCAGCCACGGCTGGTGCTCAATGTCCCTGACGGCACAGACTTCTTTGCCATCAAGCCAGAGGACTTTGAATTGGTAGACTACGACCCTGTCCTGCCTCAGTTAAAATTTGATTTAGCGATTTAAGCCAGATAAAAACAAGTTATAAGCTCTAGAACTATCTAGACGGTTTCCATGAAAATGGCACAGCTATTGTCATTTAGGACTTGTGACGGTTTCATTGCTCAAGCAAAGATGGCTGTTTTGCCTTGGCTTTGGCGACAGCTAGATATGCAGTTGTCAGATCTTACAGCAAAACAGCAACGCTGACCATGATAACTAGCTGATTAAGCCGGTCGGTCAGTGTCTCATCTGGGATGAGGCCGACTGAACATCAGTCTTTGTGATAGAGGCGAGGGTGCTCGAAAAGTTTTTTTCGAGCATTTTTTTGCTAAATTTGATAAAATAGTAGAACTGAGACTGTGGAAAGGAGAGGTATGACTAAGAAAATCATCGCCATTTGGGCACAGGATGAAGCAGGTCTTATCGGACGTGACAACCGTTTGCCATGGCATTTGCCTAGAGAGTTGCAGCATTTTAAGGAAACGACCATGCACCAAGCGCTGGTGATGGGGCGTGTGACCTTTGACGGCATGAACCGGCGTCTTCTACCTGGTCGTGAGACCCTGATTCTCAGCCGTCAACCTGATCAGATCGACACTACTGGCATGACCGTCTTATCAAGCCCTGAGGCCGTTCTTGACTGGTTCAACCAACAGGACAAGAACCTCTATGTCGTCGGTGGCGCTAGCATCTATCAGGCTTTTGCGCCTTATTACGACCAACTGGTGGTGACGCGGGTTGCTGGAGAGTTTGCGGGCGATACTCATTTTCCACCGTTTGATTGGTCGGCCTATCGGCCAATAGCAGAGCAGACTTTTGTAGCTGATGAACAGAACAGTCATGCCTTTACCGTCACCACTTATGAACGGATTAAGGAGGATTAGCGCATGCAACGTAGCATTTTTGGCGTCTTTACTGCCTTTCTCTGTGGGATTTGCATTTTAGCAGCCATTCCAGCCCTACAGAAAAAACGCTATGGCTTGGGTATTTTTTTCCTACTTAACGCCTTCACTAATATTGTGGTGACTATTCATGCCTTTTACGGCACCTTATTCAAATAAAAACTCGAGGATATTATGGCAAATCGTAAAAGTGATATTTTAGTCCACTGTTCTTTCTGTGGTAAAAATCAGGAAGAAGTCCGAAAAATCATCGCCGGAAAAGGCGTCTTTATCTGTAACGAATGTGTGGCGCTCTCGCAAGAAATTATTCGAGAGGAATTGTCCGAGGAGATTTTAGCAGAGTTGACCGATGTCCCTAAGCCAAAGGAATTGCTTGACATTCTCAATACTTATGTTATCGGACAGGACCGCGCCAAGCGGGCACTGGCTGTGGCGGTTTATAACCACTATAAGCGCATTAGCTTTACGGAAAGTCGTGACGATGACGATGTGGACTTGCAAAAATCAAACATTCTCATGATTGGCCCAACAGGGTCAGGCAAGACCTTCTTGGCGCAGACCTTAGCCAAGAGCCTCAACGTGCCATTTGCCATTGCAGATGCGACGGCATTGACTGAGGCAGGCTATGTGGGTGAGGATGTGGAGAATATCCTGCTCAAGCTCATCCAAGCTGCTGACTACAACGTCGAGCGTGCCGAGCGTGGGATCATCTACGTCGATGAGATTGATAAAATCGCTAAAAAATCAGAGAACGTCTCCATCACTCGTGATGTCTCTGGCGAGGGTGTCCAGCAAGCGCTTTTGAAAATCATTGAGGGGACGGTTGCCAGCGTGCCACCGCAGGGCGGTCGTAAGCACCCTAACCAAGAGATGATTCAGATTAACACCAAGAACATTCTCTTCATCGTTGGCGGTGCTTTTGATGGCATCGAAGACATCGTCAAGCAACGTTTAGGTGAGAAAGTCATTGGTTTTGGTCAGAACAGCCGCAAGATTGATGAAGATGCTTCCTACATGCAGGAAATCATCGCAGATGACATTCAGAAATTTGGACTGATTCCAGAGTTTATCGGTCGTTTGCCTGTGACTGCAGCCCTTGAACAGCTGACGGTGGATGACTTGGTACGGATTCTGACAGAACCGAGAAATGCTCTGGTTAAACAATATCAGGCTCTCTTGTCCTACGATGGAGTGGATTTGGAGTTTGACGAGGATGCCTTGCAAGCCATTGCCAACAAGGCCATCGAGCGGAAAACAGGGGCTCGTGGCTTACGCTCGATCATCGAAGAGACCATGCTGGACGTTATGTTTGAAGTCCCAAGTCAGGAAGAGGTCAGTCTGGTTCGCATCACCAAAGACGCGGTGGAAGGAACAGACAGACCCATCCTAGAAACCGCTTAGGAGCTCTGCCATGTCCCAAGAAACCTTAAACACGCACAAGGCCAGCCTGCTTCTGTCAGCGGCCAATAAGAGCCACTACCCACCTGACGACCTGCCAGAGATTGCCCTGGCTGGGCGGTCAAATGTGGGCAAGTCCAGTTTTATCAACACCCTGCTGGGGCGTAAAAATCTGGCTCGTACTTCCAGTAAACCCGGTAAGACCCAACTGCTTAACTTTTATAACATTGATGATAAAATCCGCTTTGTTGATGTGCCAGGCTATGGCTACGCCAAGGTCTCAAAGACTGAGCGAGCCAGATGGGGAAGGATGATTGAGGAGTACCTGACCAGTCGGGAAAACCTCTATGCAGTGGTCAGTCTGGTTGACCTGCGGCATGACCCGTCGGCGGATGATGTCCAGATGTACCAGTTTCTCAAGTACTATGAAATTCCTGTTATTGTCGTGGCGACCAAGGCAGACAAAATTCCGCTCGGCAAGTGGAACAAGCACGAAGCAGCCATCAAGAAAAAATTAGCATTTGAGCCGACAGATACCTTTATCATCTTCTCATCCGAGACCAGACAGGGCTACGATGAGGCTTGGGAGGCCATTCTAGGGCGTTTATAGTTGGTAACAGTTTTTCTTTGCTAAACGTCATTTTTGGTAAAATAAGGTTAAGGAGGGTTGTCCAATGAAAAAAGTTCTTTGCTCTCTGATAATCGGTTTCGTTAGCTTGCTCTTAGCTATACTGGTTTTTCCCCAGTCAGTTATCGCTGGATCGATGCTGATTACTGCGTCTTTGTTCTCGGTAGTCTATGCCTTGTTTAGCCTTTATCAGGTCAAACCTAAGCTAGCTGAATATGTTTTTGAAGTTATTGTTAATGCCTTGATGTGGCCATAAAGAAAAAATCGCTGATGTTAGCGATTTTTCTTTTATTTCTAAAGTTCATCAACTACTGATGGGATATCGGTATCATCATTTCAAATCTTTTGCGAGAAAGTTTAGCTTTAAATGTGTTATAATGAGCTCTAAACAATTTAAGGAGAACATTACTTTTGATTAAATCTATTGAACTTTACCTGGTGACTGACGGAAATGGCTTGGAAGCTGTTGACTTTTACAAAGATGTTTTTGATGCTGAGGTGGTAGCAGTGACGACCTTTGGTCAAGCCATTCCCGATACACCAGAAGAAAAAAGTCATTTAGTCCTCAATGCCAACCTTAATATCAATGGCATCCGTTTGCAGATTTCAGATAACAATCTCGACCACCCTTATATCCAAGGGACTAATATGACCGCCTGCATTCAGCTAGATCGTGCCGAAACAGCGACTGCGCTTTACAAAAAACTTAGCCAAGACGCCAAGGAAATTCAGCTGGAACTTCAAGAGACGCCTTGGAGACCGGCCTATGGCATTGTGATTGATCAGTTTGGGATGACCTGGCAGATCAACACTGATATTGCAGGCTTTGAGTCACAAACTGTCCAATTTTAAGGAGGGGGCATGTTTACAGAACAGTTCTCGCTGATGCTCTATGTTGCTGATGTGACTGCCGAACAAGCCTTTTGGGAGGCGGTTGGTTTTGAGATTTTAGCGACAAGTGAGCAGATGGGCTACCAGAGCTTTGAGATGCGCTCACATGCCAAAAGTAGCACAACCATTAAGGTATACGACAAGGCCTTTATCCAACAGTTCTCGCCTGAGGTAGCGGACCATGTGCTTAGCATTCTTTTTGAGAGCGACGACATTTATGCCTTACAGGCAAAAATAGCAGAGCAGACCGACACAGCAAGCCCTGTCCAAACGGAACCCTTTCTGACCTTTAATTTTGCCAGCCCAAGTGGGCATTATTTTGCGGTTAAAGGGCGCTCATCAGATGGGTCAACTACCAACTAGGGAAAATTTAAAGAGCGTTTCGATAACGACAGCTTGTTATCCTAGTCGCTGGTTTTTCCACGATAGTCTGTTCGGAAGTTGTAAGGTCAAACCATGTATTAGTCCTTTTGGAGCTCCTTATTGTGCCCAAAAGGCTCGTCCATGAGTAAAAATGGTTCATTTTAGCGATTTTACTTTTTATTCTAGTCATTCTATGGTAAAATAGGAAAGTAACTATAAGAATGAGGAGAATACTCTGATGGAATCACATTTGGTAAGAATCATTAATCGCTTGGAGCTGATGGCGACTGATGGTGGTAACTTAAAACGTAATTTTGAACGCGACGGTGTTGTAGTGGCAGAAGTGGCTTTCAGCAACGACCCTGAAAATGGTCCGACCTTTACCTTGCGTGATGTGGCGGCTCGCGAAACCTATACCTTCGACAGCATCGACCTCATTGCGATGGAAATCTACGACTTGCTGTATTAAGCAAAAACGCAACGACTGGGTAACTGGTCGTTTTTTGCTGGTTTGCCTTTAGTTGGGAGCATTGGTTTTTTGAGAATTTTTCTAGGAACATGGCAGAGCGGACAGCTTGCTCGGCTATTTTCCAAAAAAATGCAAATTTTAGTAGCATTTTTCACAAAAATCCTGTAAAATAATAAGAGTAATTGGGCTTAGACCCATTAGAAAAAAGGAGAAACACAATGGTAAAATTGGTTTTTGCTCGCCACGGTGAGTCTGAATGGAACAAGGCTAACCTTTTCACAGGCTGGGCTGATGTAGATTTGTCTGAAAAAGGAACACAACAAGCGATTGATGCTGGTAAACTGATTAAAGCAGCTGGTATCGAGTTTGACTTAGCTTTTACGTCAGTTTTGAAACGTGCGATTAAGACCACAAACTTGGCGCTTGAAGCCGCTGACCAGCTCTGGGTACCAGTTGAAAAATCTTGGCGTCTCAACGAGCGTCACTACGGTGGCCTCACTGGTAAAAACAAGGCAGAAGCGGCTGAGCAATTTGGTGATGAGCAAGTCCACATCTGGCGCCGTTCATACGATGTTTTGCCACCAGATATGGCAAAAGACGATGAGCACTCAGCACACACAGACCGTCGTTACGCTCACCTTGATGGTTCTGTTATTCCAGATGCTGAAAACTTGAAAGTCACTCTTGAGCGTGCTCTTCCTTTCTGGGAAGACAAGATTGCGCCAGCTCTTAAAGATGGCAAGAACGTCTTCGTGGGTGCTCATGGTAACTCTATCCGTGCCCTCGTAAAACACATCAAGCAACTGTCCGATGACGAGATTATGGATGTGGAAATTCCAAACTTCCCACCACTGGTCTTTGAATTGGACGACAAGTTGAACCTTGTTAAAGAGTACTACCTTGGTGGTGAATAAGGCTTAAGGTGACTCTTATTGAGAGTAGAGGATTGCATCCTTATCCTGTCAGCCTATCAATCCTGTTGACCGTTTGGTTCATCAGGATTTTTTGATGGTTTGTTAGGAGATGGTCACGGTGCAGCCGACCGATTTTAATGTTTTTTCTTCCGTGATGCGTTAGAAAATATGCTATAATATCTAAGGAGGCAAGATAAGAATGACAAATCAACTCAGCCGCTTGGGCCTTTATCCGATAGAAGTGTTTGATGAGCAGGCTAGCCCCTTTGTCTGGACGGAGGTCCTGTTAAGGGAAATCAATCGCCATCCTGACCAAGTGATTGTCCATCTCTGGCCCTTGGAGAAAACAGTTATTCTGGGGATGCTGGATCGGCAAGTACCGTACTTAACTGCTGGTCTTGAAAACATCCGCTTGGCGGGTTATCAGCCTGTGATTCGGAATTTGGGAGGACTGGCTGTTGTCGCGGATGAGGGGGTGTTGAATTTTTCCCTCTTTCTTCCCCAGTCGGCTGATGAGAAGTTGGAAATCACGTCTGCTTATCATCTGATGAAGGAGCTGATAGAGGCCATGCTGGCTGACCAGCAGGTAACGATTGAGGCTTATGAGGTGACTGATTCTTACTGTCCTGGGAATTTTGATCTCAGTATCAAAGGTAAGAAATTTGCAGGGCTAGCCCAGCGACGGATTAAAGATGGGATTGTGGTGTCCATTTACCTGAGCGTCTGTGGTGACCAAGCCAAGCGGGGGCAGTTGGTGGCAGATTTTTACCAAGCTGGTCTTGCTGGAGAGGAGACTGTTATCAGCTACCCTGAGGTTAATCCTGCTGCCATGGCTAACCTGTCTGAGCTCTGTGGTGTAGCCTTTACGGTGGCTGATATGATAGATCGTCTGATGAGGGTTTTGCGACAGCTAGGGCAGTCGGTGTCTATTTACCAACCGACACCGGCTAATTACAGCGATTTTGATCATTTTGAGACCTTAGACAGGGAAAAACAGGCTGTCACAGGAGGTCAGTCATGAGCACAGACCGCACGCTTTTTACCCCTCTGGTATTGCCAAATGGGGTTCAGTTAGCCAACCGCTTCGTTCTGTCGCCTATGGTGACCAACTCTTCATTGAAGAGCGGGGCAGTGAGTCCAGAAGACTTGGCCTATGCCAGCAGGAGAGCCCATTCGGCGCCCTTGCAAATCACGGGAGCGGCCTATGTCGATCCTTACGGACAGTTGTTTGAGTACGGTTTTAATGCAGCTGAGGACGAGATGGTCGAGGGGCTGTCCCAGCTGGCGCAAGCTATGCAGGCGGACGGGAGCAAGGCCGTTTTACAGCTGACCTATGCCGGTCGCTTTGCCAGCCATGCCTTGACTCGCTTTGGCTTTGTTTATGGTCCAAGCCCTATGAAGCTTAAAACGCCCTTTCCTCATGAGGTGCGTGAGTTAACCGAAGATCAAATTGAGGCAATTATTGAGAGCTATGTGGCAGCGACCCGTCGTACGATTCGTGCAGGGTTTGCTGGGGTGGAGATTTCTTCTGCCCAGCGCTTGCTGATTCAGACCTTCTTCTCGACTTTTAGCAACCAACGTAGGGACGCTTACGGTTGCCAGACTTTGGAGACGAGAGCCCGCTTGACTTTGGAGATTTTCAGACGGGTGCAGGCAGTGGTTGACGCAGAAGCTCCTGATGGTTTTATTCTGGGATTTCGAGCAACACCTGAGGAGACCCGTGGTGCTAGTATTGGCTACAGCATTGAGGAATTTTGCCAGTTGTTGGACTGGCTTTTGGACATAGCAGAGCTGGACTATTTGGCTATCGCGTCGTGGGGGCGTGAGGTTTATAAAAATCGAGTCCGCAGTCCTGGTCAAAATCAAGGGCGCTTGGTCACAGAGGTGATTCATGAGCGATTTGGCAATCGCTTGCCAATCATGGCGACTGGCGGAATCAATACGGCTGAAAAGGCCGAGGAAGCCTTAGCTCATGCAGATTTGGTTGGCTTATCAACACCTTTCTTGGTTGACCCAGAGTTCGCTCTAAAGATAGAAACAGGGCAAAAAGATGCGATTCAGATGTTGATTAAACCAGAGGATTTAGCGGAACTTGCCATTCCACCAGCAGCTTTCAAGGACATTGTGCCCTTGATGGACTATGGTGCAGCCATTCCTGCACCCTCACGAGATTTGTTTAGGACGCTTGAAAGCAACTACAAGGAGAAATGACCATGAAGATTAGTGTGATTGATTATGGCATTATTGATGAGGGAAGAACACCAGAACAAGCCCTGCAAGAGACCGTTTTGCTAGCCCAACAAGCGGAGAAGTTGGGGTATCATCGGTTTTGGGTAGCCGAGCACCACAATGTGCCAGGCTTTGCCATCTCAAGTCCAGAGTTACTTTTGGCTCATTTGGCAGCCAAGACTCAGACTATAAGGCTTTCGACCGGTGGCATTATGGCCTTGCATTATAATGCTTTTAAGCTGGCGGAGACGGTGGCAACATTGACCACCTTGGCACCTCATCGTCTAGCTATCGGTTGGGGGAACTCACTTAGCACTAGTCTAGTGTCTGAGGCGCTTCAGAGCCGTTATCGCTCTGAGGAGTTTGAGCAGGTGCTGGCTGATGTGGCAGGATATCTGACCACTGCACAAGCTCCCTTTGCTAATCCTCGCTTGAGTCGTTTGCCCCAAGCTTTTACCTTAGGGATGGGCGGGGGATCAGCAGAGGTGGCGGGTCGTCAAGGGCTGGGCTATGTGCTAGGGCTCTTTCCCTACCTCTTTCAGGAGCCTTATGGACTGATTAAAGAGGCTTTTGCCCGATACCGAGAAAGCTTTAGCCCGTCAGTTTTTATGACTCAGCCTTATACCGCTTTGGCCCTCTTTGTGGTGGTGGCTGATACGGAAGCAATGGCAGAGCGACTAGCTCATGCCACTAGTGTCTGGTTGTTAGGGAAGGAAAATTTTAGTGAGTTTCGCTTCTTTCCTAGCCCAGAAACAGCTGACCGCTATGCTATTGCCCCAGAAGACAAGGAAAAAATAGCCAAGCAGCGAGAGCGACTCATTGTTGGAACGCCTGATATGGTGTCGGCACGAGTGCAGGACCTTGCTCAAGCAGGGCAGGTGGACGAGGTCGTTTTAGTACCTGTGGTATCAGGCTTTGCTAATCGAAGCCGAACCCTAGAATTATTAAAAGAATTGATTTAAAAAGGAGACAAACCAATGAGAAAATTTGCCAACTACCTCTGGGTAGACAAGACTGATGACATTTACACCATCAGCATGACGCCTGAATTGCAGGACGATTTAGGAACAGTAGGTTATGTGGAGTTTACAGAAGGGGAAACTGTTGCTAAAGACGAGGTTATCCTTAACTTAGAGGCTTCGAAGACAGTTATGGGTGTTCTATCGCCCTTGGCTGGTCGTGTAGTTGCCCGCAATCTGGCAGCGGTTGACCAACCAACCTTGCTTAATTCAGCCAAGCCCGAGGACTATTGGTTGATTAAACTAACAGATGTTGACCCAGCGGCCTTTGATGGCTTGGAAGATGCTTAATCTGACGGACCAATTAGCGCTCTTGCAGGAGATGATTGAGCTCTTGGTGACAGAAAGATCCTCAGCTCCTTCGTCCAGTCCAGCTGATGCTGGTCTCCTATCCGTCTGGCGGGGCTTGGTCAACACCCGTCCTGCCCAGCCTGTGTCAGCGACTTATCTGGCTTTGGAAGACCGTTTTTTGAGCTGGTGGAACAGCCGTTCGGTTAAGACTTTGGCAGACTGCCAGCAAGTGGCTGACCAGATTTACCTCTATGAGGGTGATGTGACGCAATTGGTGGTATCAGCTATTGTTAATCCTGCGAATAGCGAGCTTCTGGGGTGTTTCCATGCCAATCACCTCTGTCTGGACAACGCCATTCATACCTTTTCAGGGGTGCGATTGCGCCTGACCTGTGCGCGGTTAATGGCAGAGCAGGGCAGAAAGGAAGCCGTGGGGCAGGCTAAACTGACTCTAGCCTTTCATCTGCCAGCAGACCGTGTGATTCATACAGTAGGGCCATTTATTCCAGCTGGACAGGCAGTATCACCCATCAGGGCTAGTCTGCTCAGGCAGTCCTATCTGGCTTGCTTAGCTCTAGCCAAGCAGGAAGGACTGGAAACTATTGCCTTTCCCTGTATCTCGACAGGTCAATTTGGCTTTCCGAGACAAGAGGCGGCGCAGATTGCTCTTGAGACAGTTCGAAACTGGCTGGCAGAGACAGGCAGCCAGATGACGATCGTTTTTGCCCTCTATACAGAGGAGGATAAGCAGATTTACCAAGAGTTGCTAACAGGCGAGTAGAGATGCCAGTAGCTGCGAGGATAACCTGATGTCCTATCGTGAGATGTGCTTGCCCATGATACTTTTAGTATGCCTTAAAAAATTATAAAGGAGACCCTATGACCTGGACGACCTTGTCCCAAACCAATCTCACTCAGGCTCAGCAACTGGCTGGCTTAATTGTAGAAGCTGATGCCATTGTCGTTGGTATCGGTGCGGGCATGTCAGCAGCTGATGGCTTTACCTACATCGGCAAGCGTTTCGAGGACGCTTTTCCTGATTTTATCGCTAAGTATGGTCTCTTGGACATGCTCCAAGCCAGCCTCTTTCACTTTGAGAGCTTAGAGGAGTACTGGGCCTTTCAGAGCCGTTTTGTGGTGTTGAACTATTTGGAGCAGCCAGTCGGGCAATCCTACCTTAACCTCAAAAATATTCTAGCTCTCAAACCCCACCACATTATCACGACCAATGCCGATAACGCCTTTGCAGCAGCTGACTATGACCCTGATACCGTTTTTCATATCCAAGGCGAGTATGCCCTTTGGCAGTGTAGTCGCCATTGCCATGCCCAAACCTATCGTGATGACGAAAGGATTCGGCAAATGGCAGAGCAGCAGAGTCAGATGAAGATTCCACGTGAGCTGATTCCCTACTGCCCTGTCTGCTATGCACCGATGGAAATCAACAAGCGCAATGCTGACAAGGGAATGGTGGAGGATGCTGACTTTGATGCCCAAGAAGAACGTTACAAGAACTTTTTGAAAGAGCATGAGACAGGCAAGGTAATTTATCTGGAAATTGGAGTTGGCTATACAACTCCACAATTTATCAAACAGCCCTTTCAAGAGCGTACCCTGGCTAACCCAGATGCCCTCTTTGTCTCACTAAATCAGAAAAGTTACCGTATTCCGATAGACCTTAGACCTCAAACTCTGACTCTGACGGAGGACATCGCTCAGCTTCTGTCGGCGACAGCTCGAGAGTTAGTGGGATGAGGCTATTAACCAGACTAAAAAGCAGCTAAAAAGGAGGTTTGCATGTACCTTATTGAAATGATTCGTGACGGCCAGTATGTGACCCATGGCGCCTATGCCATGGCCATGCAGGTCTATGTCCAGCAGCATATCTTCCTAGATGAAGATATTCTTTTTCCTTATTTCTGTGATCCTCATGTTCAGATTGGCAAGTACCAGAATGCTGCGGCAGAGGTCAATCAGGACTATATCGACCACCATCAGTTGCCTATCGTGCGGCGAGATACGGGGGGTGGTGCCATCTATATTGACCGTGGCGCAGTGAACTTTTGCTACCTGACTAGCGATATGAGTTTGTTTGGTGACTTTAAGCGAGCTTATGAGCCTGCCATTACAGCGTTCAAGAGCCTGGGTGTGTCCTTAGTAGAGCAACGCGGTAGAAATGATCTGGTCATCGAGGGGAAAAAGGTGTCGGGCTCTGCCATGACCATCACCAATAACCGCATCTATGGCGGCTACTCTCTCCTTTTAGACGCTGACCACGAGGCTATGGAGCAGGTGCTAAACCCCAATCGCAAGAAAATGGCGTCGAAAGGCATTGCTTCTGTACGCAGTCGCGTAGGGACGATTCGGGAGTATTTGGCGGAGGAATACCAGAGGGTCACTGCTGATGAGTTTAAGGACTTGATGATTTGTCGCTTGATGGGGATTGACGAGGTCGGCCAAGCCAAACGCTATGTGCTGACGGACGAGGACTGGGCAGCCATTGACCGCTTGGTCGCTGAAAAATACCAGAATTGGGAGTGGACCTTTGGCAATTCCCCTCAATACAGCTACCAACGTGACGGTCGCTTTGCCTGTGGGACCATCGAGATTCATTTGGAAATAGAGAAAAGTCGGATTGCCAGCTGCAAGATTTACGGTGATTTTTTTGGCAAGGGAGATATTGCTGAAGTGGAAGTCGCTCTTCTTGGAACTCGGATGATTGCAGAAGAAGTTGAAGCGGTCTTGAACAAGTTGGACTTGCCAACCTATTTTGGTCAGGTCACCGCGACTGAACTGACAGGATTGATCTTTAGCTGAGGTATGATGATGGACTATAGAGAGATTAACCAGTTGACCATAGAGGAAGCTCTTCCTCTCTATACTGCTGTTGGCTGGACCGACTATACCAAAAATCCTGACACCTTAGCAAAAGGGTTACAACAGTTACAACAGTGTCTCTACCACCTTGCTGCCTATGATGGCGAACAGCTAGTTGGGCTATTGCGGGCGGTTGGTGATGGGGTAACGATTGTCTTTATTCAAGATATTTTGGTTCTACCAGACTACCAACGACAGGGCATTGGGTCAACCTTGATGACCAGAACCCTGGAACGGTTCTCGGGTGTTTATCAGTGTCATCTTTTGACCAATCAAACGGAGAAAACGCGTGCTTTCTACACTAGTCTTGGCTTCAAAGAAGTGAGTGAGCAGGCTTGTGCGGCCTATACTTTTGTCAACTAAAAAACCCCACCAATTGGTGGGGTTTATTGGCTCTATAATTTCTGTAGTGGGTAAATCCACCATGGAGATTATAGAGCCTTTTGAGTGTAGAAAAAAAGTTCCATATGACCTACAATGAAAAGTGCTTAAACAACTCATTAGAAAGACACAT